>JBCCLQ010000179.1:0-3725 GCA_039026795.1 Pseudomonadota bacterium | reverse complement strand
AATCACTCTGTTTTTCCGGCGTCACATTCCGTTCTCACCGTTACGGGAAGAGGAGGAATAATCATGCCCAGCATGGCTAATGAGCTCAAAAAGAAACGTCAAAAAGAGCAAGAAGGTCAAGAAGCTAAAGAAAAAGCACGCCAATTTAATCCCAGAGGTTTTAGGCGGCGTAAATTTGATCAAGACACCACGACAAGCATGTGGCTTGTGTCATTTACAGATGTCATGGCCTTGATGTTAACGTTCTTTGTTCTCCTTTTTGCAATGTCAAATCCTAAAAAAGAGGATTGGGAAGACTTTACAACAAACGTTAAGGAACAGTTCAGTCGGTATTACGGATTGGCATTGAATGCCGGCCAACAAGACTCCATCAATATTCAAAAAGTGAACTTTGAAGAGGCGCGCGATTTACGTTTCATCCAGCAATTGATGAATGAACAGCTAGAACAAGTCGAAACATTACGCCGTATTAACGTTATTCCACAACCGCCGAATGCTGAAAGACCATCACGCTTGATTGTATCTCTTCCATCAGATTTACTTTTCGAAAGCGGTAGCGCCGCGATAAGAGACGAAGGGAGCTCGGCACTGTTTGACCTTCAGGTGTTTTTAGACCGTATTCCAAACCGTCTTGAAGTTATAGGTCATGCAGATCCGCGCCCCATTCCTGCCGGTTCTGAATTTCCATCAAACTGGGAACTATCTCTGACCCGTGCGGCCAGTGTCGCAGCTGCTTTGGAAAATTATGGCTACGGCAAAGATTTAACAATGCGCGGACAATCCAGCGGGCGGTTTCAGGAATTACCGGATGATTTAACAACAAGCGAGAAATTATCGCTCTCCCGACGGGTGGATATAGTCATATTTCCGGATACGGGTGAACGCCTAAATATCTTTGAATTTCAATAGGTTTTGATCTTTTGCCGCTTGTGATTGTGTGATGCTTATGGCAGTTTTTAATGATGGCACGTAATATTTTTATACTTGTGATGGTCTTGTTATGGACCTTGCCTGCTTATGCGCAGGAAGAAGTCAATGTGCGTGCCGGAGTTCACCCAAGCTATACCCGCATTGTTTTTGATTGGCCGAACGTTCCGCAATATCAAGTTCAAAAAGAAGGAGACGCACTCACTGTTGCGTTTCAAAGTCCGGCACGAATGGATCTCGCTGATATTTTAAAACGTGATTTACCCAACATCTCGGATGCTGCAATTCTGAGTTCGGATGCCAATTCAATAACTGTTTCAATTACTATTCCTCCGGGCAGTCGTTTCCGTGATTTTTCGACGGACGGCCGCGTGATCTTGGATATTTACAATCCAGACGGCGAACAGAACCTGGCAGCTATCAAAACAGATACACAGCCTGTAGAGCCGGAGAAGACAGAGCCAGCGCCCGAAGTTCAGGAGCAACCAGCACCGCAAATCGATGTTCCGTCTGCAGAACTCCCTGTTGCAGAAGAAAAACAAACCGAAGAACCACAGCAAACTGTAGACAGTGAAATTTTGGCACTGCCGGAAATTGATGCGCATAGTATTTTATTATCCGCGACGAAATCTTTCGGGATGTCTGTTTTCCAGCGGGAAAACTGGCTGTGGCTGGTTCTGGATGATCCAACAGTTAATATACCCCCGCAACTTGACGGACCAAATAAAGATAAATTTGAAGAGTTCCAGAAATATGAAGTTACAGGCGGTATTGCATACCGTATCCGGCTTCCTGAGAATTTTTATGTTTATGCGAAGGGAGGTGGGCTGACATGGGATATTGTGGTTACACCATATCAATCGCAGTCGCGTAATCCGATTGGATTGGAACGTGAGTTCGATGATTCCGATTTAATTCGAGGGGCCAGTTTGGTTTGGCCGTCAGATCAAACACGTAAAGTGTTGGAATTCAAGGACCCGTCTATCGGTGATACTATTCAGGTTGTGACAACTGATTTTTCTGATGTGTATTCAGGCGAAGCGCGGGAATTTGTTGAACTGAGCAAACTCAATTCTGCAGTAGGCCTAGCGCTTATTCCTAAAGTAGATGATATCGAGATCAGTCGTTTATCAGATCGGGTCATGATTACACGTCCGGGTGGTTTGGCCTTAACACGACCGAAAGATTTTAGGGCACTCGAACTCAATCAACAGGTTGATGCGGTTATTCCCAATCCATATCTGGAAGAGGCGCAGAATTTGCCACCTATGACACGCATTTATAATTTTGCTGCTTGGGAAATGGGTGGGTTGCAAGCATTGGACGAAAACCAAACTTTATTGATGGCGGGAATACCAAACAAGAATCAAAATGGTCAGGTGACAGACTTGATTACACTTGCAAAACTGAATATCGCCAATCGCAAAAGTCAGGAAGCGCTCGGCTTTCTGCGTGTTGCCGAGGATATGTTTCCGGATATCGAAAAAAGCCCTGAGTATCTGGCTTTGCGGGGTGCGGCCAGCACCATGGCTGGACGACATGACGACGCATTGACTGACTTATTTCGCGAAGAATTAGAGCCGTTTGAGGAGGTGAATTACTGGAAAGCTTATGCGTTAGCGCATGTCGAAGATTGGCAACAGGCTTTTCAGGTTATGCCGAAGCGATCCGATGTTTTAAAGGAATATCCGGATCAAATTCGCATTCCCGCGACGTTAGCAATGACAGAAGTGTTGCTGCGTGGCGGCGAACCGGAAATGGCGGATGCACTTTTGAATGAAATGGGTGAATTACTGGAAGATCAACAAAACCCGGAAAACGCTGCTTGGCGTTATTTGCAAGGCGAAATGGAACGCCAAAAAGGCAATGTTGGTGATGCGATTGATATATGGACGGAACTGATAAGCGACAAAGATGATTTGTACCGCGTGAAATCCTCTTTGGCTTTAACACGTTTGGAGCAAGAACAAGAACGTTTGGATACGGACGGTGTAATAGATCGTTTGGAAGCGCTGCGTTATGCGTGGCGCGGAGATCAACTGGAAACGCTAATCAATTATCGCCTTGCCATGGCTTATGTCGATAAAGGCGATTTCTTAAAAGGTCTGACACTGATGCGCAACGCGGCAACGTTTACGCCGGGTACAAAAATCAGTGAGGAAATCACACAAAAGCTGACACAAATTTTCCGCGATATTTTTGCAAATGATGTGATTGCAAACATTTCTCCGCTCGATGCGATTTCGCTTTATGACGAATTCAAAGAACTCACCCCGCCCGGGCCGGAAGGGGATATTGTGACTTTAAAATTGGCCGAACGCTTGGCGAGTGCGGATTTGCTTGGGCGTGCTACTGAGCTTTTGCAAACACAAGTTACGCGCCGTTTGAGCGGTGAAGAAAAAGTCAAAACCGCAATCCGCTTGGCAGGTATTCAGTTATTGGATGATAAGCCGAACGGCACAATGCGCACACTTGATCTTGCCGAAGCAGAGCTTGAGAGAATAACGAATATTAGCTCAGCTTTGAGAAGTGAATACGATACGGAAGTATCCCTTTTGCGTGCACGTGCTTTATCCGATTTGGGTAAAACGGGAGCAGCCCTCACACTATTGAGCGGCCTAAGCGGCGATAAAAACGTAATGAGTCTAAAGGCAGATCTGGCCTGGAAGGATGGTCGTTGGGGCGATGCGGCGGACTTTATTCAGGACTTGATTTACAACGAAGATATCGCGCTCAACCGTCCGATTAATGAATATCAGGCAGAATTGATTTTGAGCCGAGCAATCGCTTTAAATCTT
>JBCCLQ010000178.1:0-3760 GCA_039026795.1 Pseudomonadota bacterium | reverse complement strand
TTTGCGCCAAAAGCGGTGAAATATCGCGGAATATGATGCCCTTTTCCGGGAAATCAGGCACATCTTCTATATATTGCTTCAAATCCATTTTTTTAATACCTGGCAAGTTTAGCGGTGGTGATGTGGGTGTCTGTGGCCGTGCGGTGGTGGACGACGCCCCTCAGAATGCGACCTTTGCTGACCGCTTTCTCCTTGTGGCTTACGACGTTCAAAGCTGGCATCGGCTGTACCCATCAAACAGCGCGGGGCATTCGGAAATGTTTTGGTCAAAACATAGACATATTCTCCATTGATCTCACGACCATTGCATTGATCAAGATCACCAAGCCCGTCGACATATTCAAAATCCGCTGTGTATTTCCCGTCATATTTACCGCCCGGACCACTGGGTCGCGTACCGGATTTCAAACGATAACTCGGTTTGAATTTCTCGCTGCGGCTGACAATAATGCGAAAACCATCAGCAGCATATCCCACATGGGTTAATTCACCGCTGACCATACCCGTTGGGATACCATGATAATGATAAGCACCTGTTGGTTGCACATGCGCATTGTTGTGATCGAGGCCCAACTGACCCTGACCGTTCACAATCGCTTCTTCGCGCCATTCGCAAGTCTGCATCGGCCCACGCTCCCCGCGCGATCGGCCATAGCATTCCGCCGTGGAGGGTTCAAAGGGTACACCACTTAACGCTACGCCCATCACACCATCTTTCGGTGTGGCTTTACCTGTTTTTTTGGGGTTCAGGGGGACACGATATTTATGGCTTTGCGCACTAATTGCATTCGGGTTTGCCCTATTTGGAAAATCCCCGGTTCTGTGAGACGGAATCCCATTGGATTCAAGATACCGATATGTTCCGTCTTCGGTGATTTTCACAAACGGCTTATCATCCGCCAAGGCCGGCGCACTTAGAAAAAGTAAAGCGATTAAGAGTTTCATAAGCACAGCATAAAACTATTCACGCTACTCTTGCAATCGGGAAAAGTTCGCTTAAATTGTGTTTTATATGCAGATTTACGAAAGGTGATACCCATGAACATCCAGGATTCAGTTGTTTTGATTACAGGCGCAAACCGTGGCATCGGCAAGGCTTACGCCGAAGCTTTTCTGAAAGCAGGTGCGCGGAAAATCTACCTCGGGGTACGCAACACCGATAGCGTAGCTGATTTTGTGAAAGAAGCACCGGACACGCTCATTCCTTTAAAGTTCGATGTCACCAATCAAGCCGATATTGATAATGCAGCAAAAGAAGCGGCCGATACACAAATCCTGATCAACAATGCCGGTATTTTGCTTTTTGATGATTTCAACAGCGATGATCTTTTGGACAATGCCCGTAAACAGATGGATGTGAATTACTTCGCTCCATTGGCAATCACACAAAAATTCGCACCGATTTTGAAAACCAATGGCGGCGGCGTGATGGTCACTGTCTCCTCTATTGTAGGGCATGTTTCGATGCCGGGTATCAATAGCTACTGCGCCTCCAAATACGCCGTACAATCAATGATCTTAAATGCCCGTGCGCAATTAAAGACGCAAGGTACAAAAGTCATCGGTGTTTATCCCGGACCGATTGAAACCGATATGGCAGCTGATCTGGAAATGGATAAATTCCCGCCATCACAGGTCGCCGCAAAAACATTGAAGGCCATCGAAAACGGTGAAGAAGATGTGTTTACGGATGCGTTTTCTCAGCAAACTTACGCCGCTTTCCGAGCAGATCCAAAGGCCGTGGAAGCACAGATGGCAGAAATGGTTGCACAAGACGAAGCTGCTTAAGATTCTAGCTGCTTCTTGGTGCTAAAATACGCGTAAAAGCTCAGAATAATCGCGCTTGCGGAAACAATCGTCATAACGGTTCCCGGGACAAAATTGACGTAGCCGCCCAAATCCATAAAGACGAAATATCCGATGTCCAGAAGCCCGCCAACAAGGGCAGAGACAAAAATCGCTACTGTGTTGAGCTTCCAGATAAAAATTCCGCCGATAATTGTGACAAGTCCACCCCAAAGCAAATTAAACCCATGCTGATTGAGTAGCGCGCCAGCCGCGTCTGGATATTCCATTGTAAGCAAGGCCGGATCTACTGCATCTGCTACGGCCGCTACAGCGCCGCTTGCATCACTGGAAATAATGATAAATCCGGCGAGCACGTGCACCAGCCCCCATATCACCCAGAGAACACAAGAAATCTTTAGTAAAATAGTGTTTGTTTTGGAATAAGTCATGGCTCCCTCCTTGTTGAATACAAAAACCATAGGGGATCATAAACAACTTGGGAAGGAAAAGATGTCGGCTTAGATAGACTGGTATGGCGCCGCTGTAATGAATTCGGAAAACGCTTCACACCAGATCACAACCGTTGTGTACTCGGATGGGTCAACATCCTGCGGCAAGTCCAACGCAAAACCGTTGAAGCTTTTCACATCACCGACATATTGCGCAGAAGATTTAATAGATATGAACTCATTTTCATGCTCCACGAAATCTTTGACGAGGTAGAGTTTATAATCTGGCCCCGGTGACAGCTTACCCTTATGGATGATTTGATTGTCAGTGATGCTCACCGCGCCTTCACCCCAATGTAAGAAATCACTGCCCCGTAAATCGCGTGTAAACGTCCCTGTAAATTCGGCACCTTCCGCCATTTGTTCCAGTACAATTGTGTCCGGTGCTTTTGGCGCTGTCAGGATTGGCAATAAATAAATCCCCAACACAAAACCAACCATTAATGCGGCCCCGTGTGACAACGATAATGTGATGAAACGTCTCATAGCTTGTCCCTTCTTTGTATTCTGAAATACAGTTCGAGAAAGTTTAGAGAAGGTTACAGAGGCTTGAGAGTTTTTAAACAAAAGCGAATAAATATATAAAGAAGTGAAAGTTATCACGGATAAAAAATTGTTGTCGTAAAATTATCTTGCTCTTCAGCTAGCTTAAGTTGTTCTTTAGTGTAGATTTTACCATCTAAAGATCTAGCCCCCCTAGATTTGCAATAATACTCATTTTGCATTTTCCAACCTTGGGCAGTATCAGATTTTTGATACACTAAAACATATTCATTTTCTGGACAGTTTCTGACACCAAATACAGCTAAAAAGGTAGCCTGTTCGCGATATTCACGGCTAAAGATTTCGGTACCAGCGCAAGCTGATAATGAAAATGCAAGTATAAGAAAAAAAGGAAGCGTATTTTTTAGAGTCAAAATAATTTCTCTATGTAATTTCGCAATTAAGTTTGAGAATTAAAAAATGGGTTTTAAAGATCTGGCAGCGAACTACTCTCCCGCGGCTTAAGCCGAAGTACCATCGTCGCTAAGGTTTTTCACTGTCCAGTTCGGGATGGGATGGAGTGTTTCACCCTTGCTATAACCACCAGATCATTAAAAACCATTTTTGTAGTAAAGAATTCCATTGTCATTATTTAAGCTTAGCATGTTTAAAAACAGATTTCACACTGCGCGCTAACATGATTTATTTTCAAGCCGATCGAGTAATTAGTATCGGTTAGCTTCACGTGTTACCACGCTTCCACATCCGACCTATCAACGTCCTAGTCTAGAACGGCTCTGATAGGGAGTCCTGGTTTTGAAGGAGGCTTCCCGCTTAGATGCTTTCAGCGGTTATCCCGTCCGTACATAGCTACCCTGCGGTGCTCTTGGCAGAACAACAGGTGCACCAGTGGTACGTTCACCCCGGTCCTCTCGTACTAGGGGCAACTCTTCTCAAGACTCCAACACCCACGGCAGATA
>JBCCLQ010000177.1:0-3783 GCA_039026795.1 Pseudomonadota bacterium | reverse complement strand
AATTGCTGCTGAAGGAATGAAATTCTTTGTGCACGTAATACGCTGTTATTCTGTCCTACAATATTCTGCGCCCGGTCTTGTGTGCTTAATTGATCTTGAGCTTCTGAAGATAAAGAAAGTCTATCAGATATCGTGCGATCTGTCGTTAAGGTCGACTGTGAAGATGAAGTTTGCGCGGATAAGCTCTGCGCTTGTATGGCTTGAGACGCCTGCGATGCAAATATACCAACCATGGTGTTCTTCCTGAATAAATGCGTAAAATACTTTTACTATTCCAAGTTTAGCACAATAGAGTTTAATCTATTATTGATTTTTGTAGCTTTTAGGCGTTTTTCAGGGCTTGTTTAACCTCTTCACGCAGTAAGTCAAAATCCACCGGCTTGCCAAGATATGCTGAAGGTTTAAGGTGCTTAACAGCATCGCCATCTCTAGCATCAGCCAAAGCTGTTAAAAAGATGAACGGGATATCAGAATATTGCGGGTAAACGCCTCTTATTCTCTCGAGTAAATCATATCCTGACATTTTCGGCATAGCACGGTCACATAGTATGAGATCCGGATCAATATTATGTATTTGCTCCAATCCCTGCTCTCCGTTTCTGGCAATACATACACGATAGCCTGCTTGTGATAATTCATCTTGTAAGAGCTCACATAAATCAGCTTCGTCTTCTATTAGCAATATTGTCTTTTTCGTCATATTTAATCTTATTCATCGTTCAACGGGAAAGTCAGATAGAAAGTGGTGCCCTCACCCTCTACACTTACCAGTTTAATAGAACCGCCCTGAATTTGCACAAGTTGGTGTACAAGATTCAATCCTATGCCTGTTCCTGTAATGCCTGCTGTGTTGCTCGCCCGATAAAAGCGATCATAAATTTTATCTTGTTCATCGTCAGGAATACCGATTCCATTATCATTAAATTGCAACAGAAGCAGAGAATTTTTAATTTCTGCGTTGATTTCAACGCTAGGCTCTTCGTGCGCAAATTTAACAGCGTTGGACAAAAGATTACTGATAATCAGAGTCATCATCTTTTTATCCAGAGAAACTTCATCTGGAATGTTATTGAGGTCTGTATGAATCTGCAGTGTGGGCGCTAAATCCATTTGTTCAGAACAAAGTTCATTGATAAGTGCCTTCAGATCAAATTCCTCAGGTTCATATTTTAAATTACCGGTTTCAATCATGCTGGATGACAGAACCCCATCCATTAAGTTAATCAATCTTGATACAGCGCTTCTGATTGTTTTACTGCGTTTTTCAACAATATCGCCTGTGAGCTCGTCTGATCTGCGCGATAGAATTTGTGCGTTACCGTCGATAATCGTCAATGGTGTTTTGAATTCATGGCTGACCATACTGATAAACTGTTTTTGTATGGCGCTGGCTTCCTGTTCAGCTGATAAAAGCTTCTCGAGCTTCTTAGATTGTTCCTCTGAGACTGCCTGCTGTTCTTTATATTCTGTAATATTTGTTGTAGTTACTGCAGTGCCTCGACTATCCGGCAGCTGTCTAGCAGTTAGCCTTAATGTTTGACCATTCTTGAGCGCTATTTCAGATGTTCCGTCCAAATTGTACCAAAAATCTCTAGCAATTTGATACTGCGGGTCACCCGGCATAACATCCTGTTCTTGAGACATGAGTGCAAAAGCCTCTTCAACATGAAGACCTTCGACTAGCGCATCGTTAAATGATTTGTAAACACGACTGTAGTGCTCGCTCGCATATATAATCTTTTTATTTTCATCAAATATAATCAGGGCATCAGGACTGACAGAAAGTGCATCACGGAAATAGCGGCGCTCTTCCCTTTTATCCTGTTGTTTTTGAAGGGATTTTTGTTCTGAGATAACTAAATTGAGAAGTTTGTTGAAATGTTCATTTTCTATATCTTTCCCGTGAACAACGTAATCAAATCCTTCAGATAATAGGCCAATGCGATCAAAATCTTCACCAGATTGAGAGACGTAAAAACTGATATTACTTACATTAATTTTATTGCATAATTCTTTGTTTTTATTGTAAAAATTTTCATTTATACAAACGATTTTGTTACGAATGTCTACTGTTTCGCTTTTTGCTTCTTTGCGATGCCGTAATTCTACGTTTTGTCCACCGACAAAAAGCCAGAGTTTCTGGGCCAATTCGCTTTTTTCATCTGTATCCAGAACAACAATATCCAATTTGTCCAAGTTCCTACCCTTTCTGAATGGAAGAATTGAACACAAATTGTTGACAGAAAAGCAGTTTCATGTATATTGCGCGCATTCTGAATAAAAGGCTTAAAGAGTTAACGAGCTCAAGTTTAACACAGTTTTAGAGGATATCCATGTTTGCAGTCATTCGCACAGGCGGAAAACAATATAAGGTCGAAAAGAACGACAAAATTCACGTTGAGAAGCTTGAAGATAAAGAAGGCGCCTCCGTCACTATCGATGATGTTTTGATGTTATCAGACGGTAAGTCTCCAAAAGTAGGTTCTCCAACAGTTTCAGGCGCAAAAGTCGTTGCAAAGGTTGTTGAGCATGTACGTTCACCCAAAATTGTGGTATTTAAAAAGAAACGTCGCCACAACTATCGTCGCAAGGCCGGACACCGTCAGAATATGACTGTGCTCGAAATCACAGATATCAAGGCAGCATAAAAAAACTCATAATTACGAAGGACACTCAATCATGGCACATAAAAAAGCAGGTGGTAGCTCCAGAAACGGACGCGATTCAGCAGGTAGACGTCTTGGCGTTAAAAAGTTCGGCGGCGAAGAAGTAACAGCCGGTAATATCATCATTCGTCAGCGCGGTACAAAATATAAAGCAGGCAAGAACGTCGGTTTGGGCAAGGATCACACAGTTTTCGCTCTCATTGACGGACAGGTTATGTTCAGCAAAGGGCGTGGCGATAAGCCAACTGTAAACGTCATCCCGGCAAACGACAGTATGCCTCAAGCGGCTGAATAGCCCCTCTTTAAATACAGAATTCAAAGGGGAAACTTAGCTTTCCCCTTTTTTCATACGCAAAAGACAAAACAATGAAATTTCTCGATCAGGCAAAAATATACGTGAAAAGCGGTGACGGCGGCCCTGGCTGCGTATCCTTTCGTCGTGAGAAATACATAGAATATGGCGGCCCTGACGGAGGGAATGGCGGTCGTGGCGGAGACATCATCTTTAAATGCGTCAAAGACCTGAACACACTTATCGATTTTCGGTATACGCAGCATTTTAAAGCCAAAAACGGCATGCATGGCCAAGGGCGCGATAAAACGGGTGCTGGCGGTGATGATCTCATCATCAAGGTGCCTGTTGGCACGCAAATCATAGATGAAGACAAGGAAACCGTTCTGCTTGATATGTTGGAAGAAGGCCAAACAGTAACCTTCTTAAAAGGTGGTGATGGCGGCTTTGGCAATGCTCATTACAAATCATCAACCAATCAGGCACCGCGAAAATTTACACCTGGCTGGCCTGGTGAAGAGCGTGCCTTATGGCTGCGTCTAAAATTAATTGCTGATGTAGGGCTTGTTGGCTTGCCTAATGCTGGTAAATCGACATTCTTGGCGGCTTGTACACGCGCCAGACCCAAAATAGCAGACTACCCCTTCACTACTCTGCATCCTAATTTGGGTGTCGCGCAGGCTGATAATCATGAATTTGTCATTGCTGACATTCCGGGGCTCATCGAAGGGGCACATGAAGGGCACGGTCTTGGTGATCGTTTCTTAGGGCATGTGGAACGCACAGCCGTGAATTTACATCTGATAGACGCTACGCAAGATAATT
>JBCCLQ010000176.1:0-3825 GCA_039026795.1 Pseudomonadota bacterium | reverse complement strand
TTTCTGAAGCCGTTGGAGAGCGTCAAACACCCATATCAGCGCAACGTGAGCCGCTTTTATACTCTATTTTGTTATGCGGGGTTTTCGAGATCAAAAATCGCTATGATGTTGATATTCCTATTATAATTAGTGACTACCTGCATGTGAGTCATGCTTTCTTCGAGGGGAACGAGGCCAAACTCGTCAATGCCGTGCTGGATAAGCTGGCTAAGTCCTTGAGCCCACAAGCCAAATAATTACATAAGATAAGTCTTTATTAAGAGTCTTTGCGTACACTTAGAGTGTTAAGGGTAACACGGTATACAGGGAAAAAATTATCATGAAATTATTCATAACGGCTCTTATGGGACTGGCCATCTTTGGTGGCGGCTATGTCTATCAAATTGAGCCCGCGCAGGCCGGCAAGGCCAACGCTGCTTCAAAAGGTGGCGGTGAAGTTAAAAAAGGTAAAGATGCCAAAGACGAGTATGATGTTGGAAAAGGCGTCAGCTTTGTGCGTCTTGATCCGCTTATTCTCCCGATCATTGATGGAGACGGCGTCAGTCAGGTTGTGAGCCTGGTCATTGTCTTGGAGGCAGAAGATCAGTTTGTGGCTGCGGAAGTACGTAGGCTCTCTCCACGTTTAAAAGATGCTTATATTCAAAACATGTACGGGATGTTGAACCGCAAAGCATCGCTTGAGGGTGGTGTTTTGAAAGTGGCTGAAATTAAAGAGCGCCTGAACAAAATCACCCAAAAAGTTATGGGGGATAATCAGGTGAACGATGTTTTGTTAGAGGTCGTTCAGCAGCGCCCGATTTAAAGGAATATCGGTAAGCCGTACCCTTAACTTACGGAATATACCGTTACTGTAAGCCCGGAATATCAATTCCGGGCTTTTCAATTCTTGCTCCTTAAAACTAACAAGTTATCCACAGGCCGATTTTTCATTGCTTGCTTCACACCATGTTTTTGGGGCATCGTTTGGTGTTGAAAAGTAAATGAAAAGAAGGGAATAAGCATGGAACTGTTCTTTTATGTCATCGGAGCCTGCGCCATTCTGGCGTTGATTGCGAGCCAGCTATGGTCAAAGCAAGTGCTGGGCGCCGAGACCGGTAATGAAAAAATGCAGGAAATTGCAGGTGCGATCCAAGAAGGTGCATCCGCGTATTTGAACCGGCAATATACAACAATCGGAATTGTTGGTGTGGTTGTAGCCATTGTATTGTTTTTCTTATTGGGTGGCCACGTTGCAATCGGGTTTGTGATCGGTGCCGTTTTGTCGGGTTTAGCAGGATATATCGGAATGAATGTTTCCGTGCGCGCAAATGTGAGAACCACGCAAGCGGCAACAAAGGGTCTTGAACCGGCATTGAACGTAGCTTTCAAGTCGGGTGCTATCACAGGCATGCTGGTTGTTGGCTTGGGACTGCTTGGTGTTGCAGGATATTATTACATTTTGGAAATGCAAATGGACTATGACCCGCGCAAGAGTCTTGAAGGTTTGGTTGCGCTCGGTTTTGGTGCATCCTTAATTTCCATTTTCGCCCGTTTGGGCGGTGGTATCTTTACCAAAGGTGCGGACGTTGGTGCCGACCTTGTTGGTAAAGTAGAAGCCGGTATTCCGGAAGATGATCCCCGTAACCCTGCCGTGATTGCCGATAACGTTGGTGACAATGTTGGTGACTGTGCGGGTATGGCTGCCGACTTATTTGAAACTTATGCTGTAACAATCGTTGCAACAATGCTGATCGCATACAGCGTTTTTGACGCCCAATTGAGCGAATTGATGATGATGGTTCCGCTTATGATTGGTGGCTTGAGCATTGTAGGATCGATTGCTGGTGCAATTTTTGTCCGTCTGGAAAAAGGTCAGGGTATTATGCGCGCACTGTATCGCGGTTTTATTGCGAGTGCGGTTTTCTCTATGA
Organism: Pseudomonadota bacterium; assembly: GCA_039026795.1. Classification (GTDB taxonomy): domain Bacteria; phylum Pseudomonadota; class Alphaproteobacteria; order Micavibrionales; family Micavibrionaceae; genus JAUHXT01. Next base: position 1,915 of record JBCCLQ010000176.1, on the reverse strand, counting down.
TTTTGATCTTCGCGTTCCTGGCCAATATAGGTATGGATATCGCTCTGCCAACAAAAGACGGCTTGATTATCACAGGTGTTGATTTGATCGCATGTTCCTTAATCGGTTTGGTTTTAACCGGACTGATTGTTTGGGTCACAGAGTATTACACGAGTACCGAATTCCGTCCGGTTCGCAGTGTCGCAAAGGCTTCTGAAACCGGTCATGGTACAAACGTTATTCAAGGACTGGCCATTTCAATGGAAGCAACAGCTATTCCGGTTATCTTGATCTGTGCTGCCATTTTTATGGCGTACTCTCTAGCTGGTCTCTTTGGTATTGCGATTTCAGCAACAGCTATGTTGTCTATGGCAGGTATGGTTGTGGCCCTGGATGCTTACGGACCTGTTACGGATAATGCCGGCGGTATCGCAGAAATGTCAGAACTGCCGGATAATGTACGCAAAACAACTGATGAACTGGATGCGGTTGGTAATACAACAAAGGCTGTTACTAAAGGCTATGCTATTGGTTCTGCGGGCTTGGCTGCACTTGTTTTGTTCGCGGCTTATACCGAGGAAATCGCACACTACATGCCCGATGTTGGTGAGATTGAATTCTCATTACAAGATCCGTTCATTGTGATCGGTTTGTTTATCGGTGGTATGTTGCCATATCTGTTCGGCGCAATGTCCATGACAGCTGTAGGTCGTGCCGCGGCCAGTGTTGTCATTGAGGTGCGTCGTCAGTTTGCGGAAATCAAAGGTATCATGACGGGCGAAGCTAAACCGGAATATGGTCGTGCTGTCGACTTGCTAACGCAATCGGCCATTAAGGAAATGATTGCACCATCTCTGCTTCCTGTTTTGGCTCCGATCATTGTCTTCGGCGTTGTATTTATGGTCGCCGGACTTGTGCCTGCACTTCAAACCGTTGGTGCCTTGCTGATGGGAACAATCGTGACCGGTATCTTTGTCGCAATTTCCATGACCGCCGGTGGTGGAGCATGGGATAATGCAAAGAAATTTGTTGAGGAAGGTAATCACGGTGGAAAAGGCTCAGAAGCTCATCATGCTGCCGTGACAGGTGATACGGTTGGCGATCCTTACAAGGATACCGCCGGACCAGCCGTAAACCCGTTGATTAAAATTGCAAACATTGTTTCCATTTTGCTGGTTGCCGTGGTTGCGAAGTTTATCGGCGGTTAAGCCTTAAAAGTTTCATACTGCAAGAAAAGCCCTGCATGGCGACATGTGGGGCTTTTTTAACGGCCCGGGCCTTCATTGGTAGGTGCGTTGAAGCGACCAACATTGCCGAGTAATTGCTGCATGAGTGTAACTTCATGACCACCTGTAGGGGTTTTGCGGCGGACGACGGGGATGTCGACACGGTCTGAGTCAACCTCCTGAACATCCTGAACGATGCCTTCGTCATTGAATGCTACTACAACAATTTTTTCTTCAACCACTTCAGGATCAAAAATTCCGTGTTTTTCAGTTTTTTGACCGATGTAATACCAAATGTTGTCATCGAATGGCGCTTGTGTTGTCGGGGAACCCATATTGCGCAAGACATCGGTGCGGGAGCTTTCACCTGCGATAATCGCTTCCATGCGGTGATCTTCGACAATATTGCCGCGTGTTGCTTGTGTTGGCGTGCACGCGCTTAATGCGAGTACACTGCACATTGATAAAACTGTTATTTTAAAACCATTCTGCACTGTTCAATCCTTTTTAAAGACATTATTTTATACATCGTCTGTTACTGGCAAATCAACGCTTACGATAAGTAGATCAAAATGTTGGATTTTTTGTGGCCCAAATCAAGTTTGAAGAAGTCTGCCAAAGCTTTGTATGAGAAGGCGGTCGAACAAGCGCGTTTGCCGCGTTTTTATGCCGATATGGGGGTGCCTGACACTGTTGACGGGCGCTTTGAC
>JBCCLQ010000175.1:0-3846 GCA_039026795.1 Pseudomonadota bacterium | reverse complement strand
TTTGTACGCAACATAAGCATGACCAAATTCGTGCACAATTTTGATAAAAATGGTGGTTATAAGAATTGTTATAATGCCTTCAAGGCTGAAGAAGGACATAAAAGTGTTGGCAAAGTCATCCAGTCTTAAAAGTGTCAGATAAATTCCTAAAAACAGAAGACCCAACATCAACATAAAAAAGGACTTTGTAAATAGGAATGAAATAAAGGGATATGTCGTTTTTAAAAAGCTGTTTGGCTTAAAAAGTGGGATACGGAAAAAGATATATTTGATAAAGATGTCTTTAAAGAGTGAGCTTTGTTTCAGAAGCTCACGGTCTTTTAATATCTTTTGTATTTCTTGTGTGTTGGCAATGAGTAATCCACTTGTTGCCAAAAATCCCATAAACCCTGATACGTCTTCGAATTCAACATCAAGCGTGGTTTCGTCATTGATGGATTTTACGATTTGAGAGATCATTTTGTAATCGCTCATACGCTTTATAATTTCAAATTCCAGCCAGCCGATCTTGAAATAGTTATCTGAAAGAGGGTCATATATTTTCCACGTCGGTGCACCGTCCAAATCCTGCCCACCTTTATAGATATTCAGATCTTGCCTGAGTAAAGGGACTGGAATGTCTTGCTGAATTTTAAAAGACATTTAGAAACTGGATAGATTTCGTAAGGCAATAAATGGACGCCTTAAAAGATTGAAAAGCATGATTGTGCGATCACCGAATATTTTAGCTGTTCCAGACAACCCAACATCACCAATATTGTCCGCATCTTTTAACTTCGCCCGCGCTTTATATGTCATAAGTCCGTCCGGATCGACAGTCGGCTGATAGCTGATGTTATAAATCTGTGCTGTGTGAGATTCTAAAGGAGCAACGTTCAAAAAGAATTTAGCGTCAATGTCCTCGTTCACATCAATCATCGCCTTTACAGGTATGCGAATAAGGAGCTCCAGATCATTTTTATCAGCGACAATCATAACTTTCTGGCCTGCTTGTGTGGGCTGACCGATCAAATCATTTTTATCGGAGAACAGAGCGATGCCGTCACGCGGAGCCGTAATGTCCGACATGTTCAGACGTTCTCGTGTAAAGGCAACATCCAGCTCAGCAAGCTTAATTTCCTGACGCAAAATGTTGATTTCTGCGTTCTTTGAATGATCTTGAAATGCTTCTCGCTCTGTTTTGGCGAGCTTTTGTTGTGCTGTTTCCAGCTTTTGGACCGCCACGTTATAATTGTTTTGTAACTCTGTTTTATCAAGCGACAACAACAAATCGCCTTCTGATATTGACTGATTGGGATCAACAAAAACATCTTTGACCAAACCATTAAATGGAACGGATACGATATCTACATTCTCTGCAATAATTTCAGCTGTCCCGGTTGAAGAAAAACGCACAGGCCACAGCAGGAAAGTGAAAAGAGCAATCAGTATGATAATCTTTGAAACTTTCAAACTTTGCATAGGAAGCCGTTTTTTAGCCTGCAACTGCGCAAGTTGTGCGGCCAAGGCATCGGAAGCATCGACAATGATAGCCTCTTCAATTTCACTAAAGGGAGAGGTGTTATTAATCCAAACTCCACCCAAAAGCCTTTGTTGGTCATAGAGGTATATGTTGGAAATGTGTGGAGATATAAACTCTTTTATTTCATCTTCAGATAAGTCTTTGTAATCTGAAAAACTCGTTGCTTCGAACTTTACAAATTCCGGCTCTTCGTCTTCGTTTTTTTCCTCTGGAACGTCAAAGCCTTCTTCCGCAATTCTTTTCTTCAAGAGTTTTGACAGAAACTCGGCTAAGGGAGAGTCAGCGCTTGTGTCGAGCTGCCCTGATGCGCATAGAAGCTTGATTTTTTTGCCATCATATAGCCAGACAATACATTGCCGGTATTTTACGAGATTAAAAAGATCGTTTGCGAAAAAAAAACCAACTTCTTTCAAAGTTGTTTTGTGCCGAAGTTGTTTAAAGAAGGAGATTAGCTTTACCAGGCCAATAATCTCTTGTTTAATTTCTCCTTTGGCCATTGGACTCTCCCGTCATCAGACCTAAGAAACCAGGATTCTCTCTTTGAGATCCTGCTATAAATTCGGCATAGCCGCTCATTCCCGGAAGAAGCTCTTCTTTGTACCCATCTATTTCCGCTGTGATTTGGATAGTCTGCGTAACAGGATCGACTTGTCCATGAATACGTGCAATTTGGGCGTTATAAAATTGCCCGCTTTCATGAATATAAACTCTCAGCCTTGTACCGATATTCAGCCATCTGAGCCAGACAGATGGTACAAGCATTTCTGCTTGCAAAGAATCGTTTGATGCAACTTCCATTAAAACGCGTCCTGATTTAACAGCTTCATAGTTGCTGGCAGTAGCCTCTTTAACTCTGCCGTCAAAAGGTGCTGCGATTGTGCATAAATCTTGACGCGCACGCGCTTGTTTTAAAAGTGCACGCTCTTGTTGCTGCTTTTCTTGCGCTTTGATGAAATCTACATCTGAAACAGCGTCTAACTGCCTTAAACGCGTAAAGGCTTCGACCTCTCTATCGGATACGCGAAGGCGGGCTTTTATCTCATTCACGCGGGCATCTTCCAGGTTACAGTTATATTGTGCCAATGTTTGTCCTTTTTTAAATATATCGCCACTATCAAACGGAAGCTCGGTCAGGACTCCGTCCATCGTGCCTGATATAACAACTTCTTGCTGTGCGCTCAGAACAACCTGAACAGTATTCTCTGTTTGGTGGCTGTTCTCTCTGAGAGTTCCGCTTGGCATATCGGCTACGACGTTGTCGGGCAGGGTAGAAGAGCTTGTTTCTTCACCTGTTAAGTTTAAACCTTTACTATCGGCGAAGGCTATATCACCATGACGTTTGTAATTCGGCAGCATTGAATAAACGGCCAAACAAATAATTGCAAGCAGGGCTATTTTGATGAAATTTTTATTCATACAAAATCCCCTCTTTATAAGCTAAAGCGGGTGCATTGATGTTCAGTACATCGACAAAATCATACCCGACAACATTCATGAAACGTGCATAGTTGGCGTGTAAATCCAAAACCTGATCATAATATTTTTTGCGCTGGACTTCGTATTCAAGCCTTGCATCGACAAGATCAAGGCCACCCATCAGGCCATTTTCTTTCATGGCTTGTGATCGTTTAAACTTATCCTTTGCAACCTCATAAATATCATCGGCCTCATCAAGGTTCAGTTTTGATTGTGCATAGAGCGCTTGTGCGATGTAAACCTGTGATACAACTGCAGCAACGAGAGCCCGGCGGCGTTCATTGGCCAAATTGACTTCTTCTTTCGCTCTTGTATAACGTGCGGGTAAAGTTAAAAGTCTGGTTATGGATTGCGAAATACTTGCTGTTAAGCTGAGCCACTCGCGGTCTTCTAAAAAGCTGTTATCATCCTGGTTGGCAGCAAACAAAAAACTAATGCCGGGCAGTGTTTCCAGTAAAGAGGTTTTTACGTTCCGTTCTGATATGCGTAAGTTTAATAGTTCTTCGCGAATTTCGGGACGTTTTTCTAAGGATGTTGCAACATAACGATCAATATCGGATTTTGTTGCAGGCAAGGATTCACCATTCAACAAATCTTCAGACAGATTCAGTTTGATATTAGTTTTAGGTGAGATTGAGAGTAAGGCTTTAAATTCAATTTCAGCCAGCTCACCCTGTCTATTAAGTTCGTATAATTCATCACGTTTGCTAAAGATATTATTCTGTAGTGTTGTGATTTGATCGTAAGATAAATCTCCCTTTTTTCTAATCTCTTTTAGAGTTTTGAGCTTGTTAGAGGAGAGGGTAAGGGCTTCGTTTATAGACGGTTGAATGGTTTGCGTCACCGCC
>JBCCLQ010000174.1:0-3867 GCA_039026795.1 Pseudomonadota bacterium | reverse complement strand
GGAAAACCAATGAACCGGCATTCGTGGGTCATACCGGGTCATTTTTGGCAGAACTTAAACAAACTTCTAAAGAAGAGATAGCAAACATCACAAAACAAAATTTTTTTACGCTGTTTGATAAGGCTAAACTCGTATGAAGGGAACGCTCACAATATTAGGCTGCGGAGGCTCTGGCGGCGTTCCATTGATTGGCAATCGATGGTTGGATTGCGACCCGAGTGAGCCTAAAAACCGCCGTACGCGCTGTTCGGCCGCGATCACAACAGACAAAACAACACTTGTGATTGATACAGGCCCTGATTTTAGCGAACAGTTTAACCGTGAAAACCTGAATACGCCTGATGCTATTTTATACACACATGAGCATGCAGATCACGTAGCAGGTATAGACGAACTGCGGGTTTTAATGCGCCTGGAGCAAAAGACATTTGATGTCTACAGTAACGCAGAAACGCTTAAGAGCTTGAAAGAACGCGTCGGCTATATGTTTGAAAGCAGAAATAATGGATTTTATCCCGCCGTCTGTAATCCCAAGGAAATAGGTTTTTACAAGGACTACACAATCGGAGATATCTCTTTTTCGACGCATGAACTGGATCATACAAACCTCTCTGCCGTTGGTTACCGCTTCGGGAATGTTGCTTATTCACTCGATTTTAAACGTTTGGATGATCAGGCTATTGAAGCTTTAAAAGGTGTCGATATTTGGATAGCCGACTGTTTGGGTTATAAATCTGATGGAAACCCCGTTCACGCCAATCTGGATGAGATTTACCGTGTAAACGAGATTATTGGCGCAAAAGAGGTATATTTATCTGATATGTCACCGCGCATGGACTATCAAACCTTGCTTTCCGAGCTACCCCAAGGCTATAAACCTGCCTATGATGGTCTGCAGGTGGAAATCACCTGGCCATAAGGCTATATTAGAGAAGCTATGACGTATAACCCAGAACTCTTGGACCGCACCAAGCGGCACCGCGAAAAGCAGAAAAATCCGGATCGCCCCATGGGTAAAAAGCCGGACTGGATCCGTGTGAAGGCACCACAGAGTAAAACATACAAAGATACGCATGATTTGGTGCGTAATTTGAAACTCTCTACTGTGTGTGAGGAAGCGGGATGTCCGAATATCGGCGAATGCTGGGATAAAAAACATGCGACCTTCATGATTATGGGTGAAGTTTGCACCCGCGCGTGTTCCTTTTGCAATGTCGCGACTGGCCGCCCTGATGAACTTGACCAGTTTGAACCGTTACGTGTGGGTGTAGCAGTCGAAAAAATGGGCCTCAATCACGTCGTTGTGACATCCGTGGATCGGGACGATCTGGAAGATTTCGGAGCTGATCACTTCGTCAAAACAATCGAAGCCATCCGATTTAAAAGTCCCGATACAACAATTGAAATTCTCCCTGGTGATTTCGGCGGCGACTGGCAGGCTCTAGATCGTGTGATTGAAGCTGCACCCGATGTGTTTAACCACAATTTGGAAACCGTACCACGCCTTTATCCAACCGTTAGGGCAGGGGCACGCTATTTCCGCTCACTACAATTGCTCGCGCGCGTCAAGGAGCGTGATCCACACCAATTCACAAAATCCGGTATGATGGTTGGGCTTGGTGAAAGTAAAGAAGAGGTTGGACAGGTCATGGATGATTTACGGGCTGCCGACGTGGATTTTATTACAATCGGTCAATATTTACAGCCAACGCCCAAACACGCGCCTGTCGAGCATTTCTGGACGCCGGAAGAGTTCGAAGGGCTTGAGAAAATGGCCCGTGCAAAAGGATTCTTGATGGTATCCGCCACTCCACTAACTCGAAGCTCTTATCATGCCGGTGAGGATTTCGCCAAACTCCGTCAAGCCCGCGAAGACAAACTCGCCTCTCAAGGACGTTAATTCATGCTCAAACATATCGAGCGAAAGACCCTGCCTTATACGCCGGAACAAATGTTCGATCTGGTTGCTGCAGTCGATCAATACAAGGAATTTGCACCATGGTGTGTCGCAAGCCGCATTAATAAACGTGAAAGCGATGATATTTTTTATGCTGATCTCGTTGTAGGCTACAAGCTTATCAGAGAGCGCTTTTCATCCAAGGTTATCCTCGAACGCCCGGACCATATCTATATTGAATATCTGCAGGGGCCCATGAAGCATTTAAAGAACCATTGGCGGTTCATTCAGGAATGCAACGGGTCATGTACCATTGATTTCAGCGTCGAGTTTGAATTTGAAAACAGAGCCTTACAGGGCCTGGCTCATGTCTTTTTCAACGAGGTTGTCAAACGCATGGTCGGTGCATTTGAGGAAAGGGCGCAAGATATATATGGGCCAACTGTTATTCAAACCGATCAGAACTTAACGCACAGTGGCGCCGAATAAATAATTAGAGCAGAGACATTCCGTGTAACATCGCCTGTTTAACAGCCTTAAGACGAATTGTTTCTCGGTTACCATCAAAATCATGGCGGGCAACTTTGACCAAGTCACCCCTCAAACCATAGCCAATATAAACAAGGCCGACAGGTTTTTGATCGGTTCCACCATCAGGTCCTGCAATGCCTGTTACGGATAGCACCAGATTTGCTTTACTATTATCCAATGCGCCTTTCACCATGGCTTCGGCCGTTAGCGTGCTTACGGCTCCGTGCTCTTCTAATATCTTTTGATCTACACCCAGCATCTCTATTTTTGCGTCATTGGAATAGGTAACGAAGCTTCTGTCAAAAACTGCCGAAGATCCCGCCTTAGCCGTGATAGCGGATGCAATAAGTCCGCCTGTACAGGATTCTGCTGTTGTCAGCATCAAACCCTTTTTCTTGAGTTTATGAATAAACTTTTCAGCCAAGTCCGACATATTGTAATCCTATCAAACAAAAGGCGGCGAAAGCACCGGCCAAAATATCATCAGCCATCACACCGGCTGCGCCATTTATATTCTTATCAAGCCATGAAATCGGCCATGGTTTTAAAATATCGAAAAACCTAAATAAGGCAAAGGCTAACAGAACAAATAACAAGGATTGGCCGAAAACAGGGATAAGTGCGATCCACATACCGGCAACTTCATCAATCACAATCATGGACGAATCCTTTTCACCAGCTGTTTTTGTGAACCTGCAAGACGCCCATAGTCCCAAAGGAATGATAAGAAGAATTGCAATAATCAAAAGAATGGGCGACATATTCAAAAACAAAATACCAAAGGGAAGGGCGGCTAAAGTCCCCCAGGTTCCGGGCGCGGGCTTGATAAACCCCGAACCAAACCAGCTTGCAAGCCAGATGGCAGGGTCTTTAAAATCGAATTTTTGAAGGACAGATTTATCCTGTAGTGAAATCATAAATTACTGTGACACAGGCAGCCGAACATTGGCAATGGCCTGCGTCGCGATACCTTCTTTACGTCCCGTAAAACCAAGCTGCTCTGTTGTGGTCGCTTTAATGTTAATGCGGCTTTGTTCTACTTTTGTAATCCCATGAAGCCGTTCAATCATAGCTTCGCGATGTGGGACAATTTTCGGCGCCTCACAGATAATAGTCACATCGATATTGATGATTGCTGCCGATTGCCGTTCAAGCATCTCAATCGCCTGCTCCAAAAAATACGCACTGTCTTTGCCTTTCCATTGATCATCGGAAGGTGGAAAGTGCTGGCCGATGTCTCCCTGACCAATAGCGCCCAAAAGGGCATCCGTAATAGCATGTAAAACAACATCCGCGTCGGAATGACCCTTCAGTTTTTGAGAATGCGGGATATCAATACCGCACAAGCGAACATGATCAGCTGCATCGTTATCAAAGGCATGCACATCAAATCCATATCCCGTACGTGTTTCAAAATTCTGTTCCAGTAAATCGTGCGC
>JBCCLQ010000173.1:0-3997 GCA_039026795.1 Pseudomonadota bacterium | reverse complement strand
GCTTGGGCTGAGCTTTTAATCGCTGATAGAGCGACATTGAGCTGTAATTGTGCCTGTTCTGCGGCTATTCCTGCTGGTAATGCTGTCATAGTGAATCCTTCCTATTTATTCAGGATATCATGCGTAATCTTAATACAACATAAACAAGTTAGAATTTTACGCGACTTTGTGTTTTTTGAAGTAACGGTTACAGGCTTCACTCAGTTCCATTGTGATTTTTTGACCTTCGGGGCCTGCATACCCCTTCAATTCTGCCTTTAAAATCAATCGGATAGACCCGTTGTGGGCGCGAATGATGTCCATTCCGTCCTCGTTTAGCTCGCCCGCCCGATCCAGAAATTGCAGCGTTACATCTGCAATCATGGAAATAAGCGGGTATTTAAACATACCGCCATTGGATTTGAGACCCATGATGGGTTGTGCAAATTGATCCAGAAAAATAGGATCTTTTTTGAGCGAGGGGTGATCCTTAATCTTTCTCATGCTGGCTTCTATTTCATCCAGATATTCATCCGCATACGGTACAAAATCAGTTGCATTGCTTTCGATGAAATCCTGACTTTTTTTCAAAACAGCAGGCGGAATGCCACCGTGGCCGACTTTAATTTTCAGTGTGTTTTGCGGCTCAATGAATCTGGGTTCGGAGTATTCTTCGCTCATGGTGCTTATATTTTGTCTGTTTGTTCGCGCAAGTCATTCAAAATCTGGCTGGCGACTTTGCGTTTTTCTTCTATGTCTTCTTCAGACTCCGGATTGTCCACCGTGCGACGCATGGGACCTTGGTAGTCAAAGTTTTTACGACGTCTGCGGTCTGGTCCAAAAAAAGTCCCACAATCCACAAACTGACGCGGTTTTTCAATGATCTGTACAATACGGCTATACAAATCTTTTGCTGTATAAGGCTTCATCAAAAATTCTGTCACGCCTGAATCACGTGCGGCTTCGACACGTGTTTTGTCGCTGTAACCTGTCATCAGGATAATCGGAACATACGGGTTTGGACTATTTTCGCTGGTGCGGATTTGTTTAATGAATTCAATGCCGCTCATGGGCTCCATCAGCCAGTCTGTAATAATGATATCCGGGTTTTCCTTTCTAACTATTTCCAGTCCCTGCTGGGCGTCACGTGTTCCGAAAACACTTTTAAATCCAAAAATCGTTAGAATGGAACGCGTTAACTCCAACATAGGCTGCATGTCTTCAACAACTAGAACTGTGGCTTTTTCCAAGGAATATGTCATAGAAAAGGACGTAAATTATTCAAATCTAATATAAAAACTATTCTCTACAAGCCTAACGTGCATAGCTTTAAAATCAAAGCTAAAAGCGCAGTGTTTTTTGAAAGTTAATAGCCTTTGTAGGCATTCATAGCTTTTGCCAGTTCGATATCTAGCCCTGTTATACCGTCAGCATCATGCGTCGTAAGTGTGACATCCACTGTTTTGTAGACGTTAAACCATTCCGGATGGTGGTTCATCTGTTCGGCGTGAAGGGCTGCGTAAGACATAAAGGCGAATGCTTCTTTAAAGTCTTTGAACTCAAAAGTTTTTTGAATGGCGTCTTTCTCGCTTGCCTTGTTCCAGCCATCCAGTTTTTCCAATTCCTGTGCAAGGATATCGTCGGAAAGTTTTTCAGCCATTGGCAATGTCCTCGTTTTTGATTATTCTTATATTACAGAATCATTTGTGGTGTGGAGTATAGTGGTCGTCTGATCAGTTAGGGTCAAGGTTATGAGTCAGAAAATCATTATGAATTTTACAACAGCGCCGAGTGTTGATGACCTTGAGGCGCTTGCACAAACCATCATGGATAATCTTCCTGAAGAATTGATGGAATTTTGTGACGGTGTGTCGTTACAACTTGATGATATGCCTGATGAAGCGCTTGAAGCTGACTTGGATTTGGATGATCCGTTTGAGGTTTTAGCTCTTTACAAAAGCGGTAAGCAAATTGCGCCGGGCGTTGAAAGCAAGGTCGCCAATGATGATGATGTGTTGGTTCTCTTTCGCCGCTCTATTCTCGATTACTGGTGTGAAAGCGGCGAAGACTTAACGCTTATCATGCGCGAAGTGATCATTGAAGAGCTTGGCAAGACGTTTGACTTCTCTGATGACGAGATCGAGGAAATGGCAGATCGTCACTCACAAATGATGCTTTAAGCCGCTAATCCTTTTTCAAGAAATGCTGACATGCGCCGTGCAAAAGCGGTTGGATCCGGAACGGATTGGCCTTGAATAATGCGTGCCTGATCGAGTAACAACCACGCTGTTTCTTTTGTAGTTTCACTATTGCCGAGCTCCGATAGCTTTTGGATCAGAGCATGATCTTTGTTCACTTCCAAGACAGGCTTTGTTTGGTTTTCGTATTTTTGTTGAATTTTCAAAACGCTTTCCATGTGCATGTCTACACCACTGTCCGGTGCAATCAAGCACACAGGAGAGTCCGTCAGGCGGCTGGAAACAGTGACATCATGCACATGATCTTTAAGCTCTGATTTGAAGAGTTCCAACAGAGTATCAATATTTTCTGAATTGTTCTCAGCCTTTGTATCTTCTTTTTTATCTTCGGCGTCATCGGGTTTGTTCGTGTCGTAACGTGATAGATCGATATGCCCTTTAGTAATGGATTGGAAAAACTTGCCATTATAATCTTGCACATTTTGAAGCCAGAAATTGTCAACCGTATCGGTCATAAGGATTACGTTTAAACCACGCGCTTTAAACCCTTCGAGCTGCGGAGAGTTTTTCAGTGATTCCAAGCTTTCACCAGCCATGTAATATATTGAGCGCTGATCCTCTTTCATATTCTCGATGTAATCATCGAGTGAAATCAGATCATTGCTTTCTGAGCAGTGGAAACGGCAGATTTTGAATATATCTTCACGATGTTCAACGGCGTCATAGAGCCCTTCTTTGATGACCATACCGAATTGATGCCAAAGCGCTTCAAAGGCTGTTTTGTCATTTTGTGAGAGCTTATTGAGATCACTTAAGATCCTTTTCGTAACACTGCGTCGAATGGTGTCGACAACCGGGTTCATTTGCAGCATTTCACGCGAAATATTGAGCGGTAAATCCTCGCTATCAATCACGCCACGTAGAAAACGGAGCCATGGATAAACCAAATTCTCAAGATTGTCGGTAATAAAGACACGCTTTACATACAGCTTCACCACATGCTGACGGGACGGATCGTACAAATCCCATGGGCGCATGGACGGAATGTAGAGCAGGGCAGAGAATTCAATTTTACCTTCGGCCTTCCAATGCGATGTCATTAGTGGCTCATCAAACAACTGACCGATATGATGGTAAAATTCTTTATATTGCTCATTCGTAATCTCAGACTTCGGACGCATCCATAGTGCAGAGGCTGCGTTCACCGGCTCATCTTCATCACCGACATAAACGGGGATATCAATATGATCGGAATAGGTGAGGATAATTTGTTTCAGCTTATCATCGACAAGAAAATCATACGCATTGGATTTGAGATGAATAACAATCGATGTGCCGCGGTTGCATGCCAGAATGCTTGCTTGATCTTTGTCGGCTTTATTCACTTCAAATCCGGTTTTACCGTCTGAAGTCCAGATATGGGTTTTGTCATCACCGGCTTTGCGTGAAATAACATCAACGCTGTCCGCGATCATAAAGCTTGCGTAAAATCCGACACCGAACTGGCCGATCAGGTTTAAGTCACCTTCGGCGTTCTTCATCTGCTCCATAATCGCTGCGGTGCCTGAACGTGCAATGGTGCCCAGATTGTTGATCAAATCATCTTTATCCATGCCTATACCATTGTCGGAAATGGTGAGCGTATTGGCCTCGCTATCTGCTTTGATGCGAATTTTAAAATCCGGGTCACCTTTGGTTAGCTTTGGATTTTGAAGGGCGTCATAGCGCAGCCGATCACACGCATCGGCGGCATTGGAAATCAGTTCGCGTAGGAAAACATCGCGGTTCGTATATAGTGCGTTGGCAACGATATCCAGCAG
>JBCCLQ010000172.1:0-3999 GCA_039026795.1 Pseudomonadota bacterium | reverse complement strand
TTTGATGATGTGAAACGCCACGTCATGCCAGATATAACCAGTAAAAATCTTGATATTTCAGAGCATATTATTGATACCCAGCTGCAAACTTTCTTCGCAGAAGCCGAACAACAAATCGCGAACGAAAACTAAAATTTCGGAATTTTCCTATGGCAATGGATGCAGACAGCATTAAATCTATGATTATGGAAGCGATTCCTGATGCAGATGTTCGCATAGAAGACTTACGTGGAGATGGTGACCACTATGCGGCTTACATTACATCAGCCGCGTTTGAAGGAAAAAACAGAGTCCAACAACATCAAATGGTCTATCAGGCGCTTCAGGGGCGCATGGGGAACGAACTCCACGCTCTCGCGATACAGACATCAACACCCAAATAAAAAAGAAAGAGTAGATAATGGAAAATGTAATTTTTGATCGCATACAAAAAGAAATCGATAGTCACGATGTCGTGCTTTACATGAAAGGAACAGCCGTATTTCCGCAATGTGGTTTTTCTGCATCAGTCGTTCAAATACTCTCACAGCTGGGCGTATCTTTTCATGACGTCAATGTATTGGAAGACAGTGTTATTCGCCAAGGCATCAAAGAATTTGCCAACTGGCCGACCATTCCGCAGCTTTACATCAAAAGTGAATTTGTTGGCGGATGCGATATCGTACGTGAAATGTATGAAAGCGGCGAGCTTAAAGAAATGCTTGAACAGAAAGGCATTCCATTCGAACAAGCAGCTTAGTGTCTACATCCGTGGTAATTTACTATCGCGGTAAACGTTACAGGAAATTATAAGCCCAAAAGCTATCATAACAGCTAGCATCGACGTCCCCCCATATGAAACAAGCGGTAACGGCGCACCCACGACGGGTATCAATCCCATAACCATGGCGACATTGATAAAAACGTAGAGTGAAAAGTTAAACGTTAGTCCGAACGCAAGCAAACGCCCATAAGCATGGCGACACCGTTTTGCAATCCATGCTCCATACGCGAAAACAGCGCCCATCAACACAAGTAAAAACACGCCGCCAGTCAGACCAAATTCCTCAGCCCATAATGTAAAAATAAAGTCGGTCTGTTTTTCAGGCAAAAAATTTAGGTGGCTTTGCGTGCCTTTCATGAAGCCCTTTCCTTCTATGCCTCCAGACCCTAACGCAATTTTCGACTGCGTAATATGATACCCCGCTCCTAAAGGATCAGATTCAGGGTCTAAGAATGTCATAACCCGCTTTTTTTGATACTCATGCAGGAATTGCCACGCTATTGGTATAGAGGCTGCCGCTGCAACAAAACCACCTATAAAAAGCCAAGTTGGCGCACCTGCAATAAAAAACATCGCAGCGCCAGCCATAACAATCATCAACGATGTTCCCAAATCCGGTTGAAGCAATACAAGAGCAACTGGCGCCAAGATTAAAGCGGCCGCCGGCAATAAAAACCGAACGGAACGCATTTCATCAAATGTTGCCGCATGAAAATATTTTGCCAAGGCCATAACAACAGCAATCTTCATAAACTCAGAAGGCTGTAACTGAATAAACCCCAAATCAATCCATCGCTGAGCCCCCATACCAACATGCCCTTTTACTTCAACAACTATGAGCAAAATAAAGCCCACGATATAAATTGGGTAAGACAAGCGATACCACCATCGTATATCGATCAATGCGACGAAGATAAGTGCACTCAAACCAATACCAAAACGGACCATTTGCCGGGAGGCCCACGGATCGAGTGAACCATTAGCTGCAGAGTACAGTGACGCAAACCCTACACTCGCAATAATACTCAGCAGCGCGATTAAGCCCCAATTGATCTGCCGCAGGCGCTCAAAAAACGAATAGTCCTCTCTCAGACGTAAAGACGGGTCAACCATTGGTATTCACTTTCGTTAATGAAGGCTTTTTGGGAGGAGGCTGTCGTAAAATATCAAAATTTTCATCTGTCGCAGATACAATTTGTGTCGAGGCAGGATCACGAATTTGCGCCATTTGCAGCAAATCGCGGGCAATGGGCGCGGCTGCCTTAGACCCGCCACCACCATGTTCAACAACAACCGCACAGGCATAACGAGGGTTTGTGTATGGTGCATATCCGACAAACAAAGCGTGATGCCGAAACCGCCACTCCAAATCTTCGTTTTTAACACCGGCCAATCGATCAGCCATTGTAATCCTCTTTACTTGCGCGGTTCCAGTCTTCCCGCCCATTTCCATGCCTTGTGTCGGAATTTGCGATGCCCTCGCAGTTCCGTCTTCTGCGAACATTGCGGCATTCATTCCACGTTTCACCAAATCCAGATGTTTTTTAGACAGACCGATTTTTTCCCATTGTCGTTTATATGATGCCTTATCGCCCGATGTCCCGATAATCCAGGGTTTCACTTCATAACCACCATTCACCAAACGAGCTGTCATGACAGCAAGCTGCATAGGCGTGGACAGGATGTAACCCTGCCCGATGCTAGCAACAACAGTTTCACCAGGTTGCCATTTTTGTCCAATATAGGCTTGTTTCCAACCCTTATCAGGCATAAGCCCCGCTCGTTCTTCAGGAAGCTCAAATCCATATTTTTGATCTAGACCCAGCCGTCTCGCCATGTCCGCGATTTGGTCGATTCCTACTTCCGTGGAATATTTATAAAAATAGGTATCGCAGGACTCGGCTAAAGCGCTAACCATATTGACCCATCCATGACCTCCGCGCTTCCAGCAATGAAATCTGTCTTTCCCGAGATCATAATGACCCGGGCAGAAAACGGTTGTGCGGCTATTCACAACACCGGCTTCTAACATCGCCAATGCTGTCACCATTTTAAAGGTTGATCCTGGTGGGTATTGTCCGCCAATCGCTTTGTTTGTTAATGGGAATGCTGGATTGGCCAGCAGCTCTTCCCAGCGCTCTGCGCTAATGCCGCGTGTAAATAAATTCGGATCAAATCCAGGATGCGATGACAGCGCGTACAATGCACCAGTGTGTACATCCATAATCACTGCTGACGCACTTTTGGTTTGCGCAAGACGCTCCTGTGTATAACGTTGCAGTTCAGCATCAATGCTTAAAACAACCCTACTTCCGATTGTGCCGTTATCACGCTTAAGCTCTCTGACTTCACGGCCCAAAACATTAACTTCCATTTCGACATTGCCTGCCGAACCCCGTAAATCCTTATCTAACGCTTTTTCTATGCCTGTTTTACCGATTCTAAATCCGGGAAGTTTTAAAACAGGCTTATTCTCTTCATCGGCCAACTCTTTTTTATTAACGGCACCCACGTAGCCGATCATATGCGCGGTTGAATCTGCAAACGGGTATGAACGAATTTCCCCAACATCAATGCTTAAGCCAGGTAAGTCAGGCAAATTCACTTCGATCTTTGCAACCTGATCCCAATCCAGATTGTCCTTGATCTCCAGAGGCACAAACGCCGCTGATTTTTTTGCCTGCTTTAAAAGCCTTTCAACAGTATCTTCTTGCAGTTCAACAATTTGGTGTAATTTCTTAAGAGCTTTTTTTAAATCGCCTGTTTGTTCTGGCGTCACAAGAACACGAAAATTTTGTTTATTGACGGCCAAAGGCACGCCAAATCGATCAACGATCTCTCCACGTGATGGAGCCAACATCTTGATATTGATACGGTTGTTTTCAGCGAGCGTTTTGTATCGATTGCCTTCTGCAATCTGCAACCAAGCAAGACGTCCTGCGAGAACACACAAAATCCCTCCCTGTAAAGCGCCCAAAACGAACGCTCTTCGGGAAAATTGCTTTGCCCTCTCATTATCTTTTTCGATCATCTTTTTAAATTAGTCACTTCCGCTATCCTGCACAACCATACTCTTACGATGTAAAGCTCTTCATGCTTGCAGGAAGGAACCGATTTAGCAGGCCCATTATCCATGCCAAAACTGGAAAAATCAAAATGCTTATCCCGGCTTCAGTAAATGCGGGTAGCACAGCAACAAGCTTAAAGCTTAAAATACTAAACAGCGCCCACTCAAC
>JBCCLQ010000171.1:0-4017 GCA_039026795.1 Pseudomonadota bacterium | reverse complement strand
TTTAGAGCGATAATCGGTTGCCCGTCCAGATATTTGGCTGCGTTTACAACCAAACCGTCTGGCCCAATCACAATAATCAAATCAGAGGGTTCAAATTTATATTGTGGTAGAAATTTACGCTCAACCGTCTGATGTTTTAGGTCTCCTGGATACTTAAAAGCTTTATCAACGCAACTTATAGAGCTATTGAAGAGTATAAATCTATTCTAAAAGAGCTTAAATGGTGGAGGAAGCTGGATTTGAACCAACGTAGACCGAAGTCGCCTGATTTACAGTCAGGTGCATTTGACCGCTCTGCCATTCCTCCACGCAGCAATGCAGGTGCCCTAAAAAAGAGAATTTTGCTCCCAATGTCAAGAACGAACGCCGGATAAATCCTCACCTGGTTCACACTCTGATGTTTTATGGGCTTTCGGATAGGCGGCATTAGGCACGGAAACCCCCAAAAAAGGGCATAATTGCGCCCACTCATCCCCTGCCCCCATTTCCATGACCAGTAAATCATCGGGTCGGTCCTTAAAGTGCGTCTGAACCTCTTCATTGTGACGCTCATAGGCACTCAAAAACGCTTCAGCTTCAAAATCCGGACGGCCATATATGGCAATATGGATTTCATCAACGGGAATGCCTTCTGCCCGCATCTGATCATGCCAGGACACATTACCCAAACGTTTAAGGGGGGCTTCCATGATTTTGAAATGATTTTCTGCACTTTTCAGCCAACTGTCGCTGTCCCGCACCGTTAGAATAAATTTACTATCGGGATAGGCTTTATCGAGGCGCCTGTAGATGTAAGGGATTGGAAAATCAGTGAGTGATTGTACATGCTCCAAAATTTTAAATTTTTCCTGCCCCGCCACAATCGCCGGCCACATTTGATGAGGCCAGGTAACCCCCCGAAACCCAAGCATATTGAGTGCCTGCTGTAACGATGTCGTCGCCGTTTTCTGAAATCCGATACCAAAAACTTTGCCAGTAAACATGATCAGAAGACTTTACAACGGCTGCACAAAAAGCGATAGGTTCTTTATGGGACGCAAACATCACCACAACAAACACGGCGCGCGGGATCAGGCACAGAAGAAATCCAAGCTGAAAATTGATCTGTTCGGCTTTCATGCCGTGCGTGCGGCGTGGGATAATCCGAAACGCAATATTCATGCGCTCTATGCCACAGAACAAGCGCTGAAAGACTTTGATTTAAAATCCGAAACGAAACGGCCTGACCCGATTGTTGTGCCGAAAGACGATCTGGATCGCGCCCTCCCCCAAGGCACTGTCCATCAAGGCTTGGCGCTGTCCTGCCAACCTCTCGATGAAGTCGATGTGCGCGATATTATTATCTCCAACGACGCAGCTGATAAATCACTCATCGTGATGCTCGATCAAGTCACGGATCCCCATAATGTTGGCGCGATTTTGCGCTCAGCCTGTGCATTCGGGACAAGCGGCATGATCATGCAATCCAAAAATGCACCTGAAGCCAAGGGAGTTTTAGCCAAAACAGCCTGCGGTGCTGTTGAACATGTGCCCATTGCTTATGAAACCAATTTATCGCGCGCAATCGAAACATTGAAAGAAGCCGGATATTTTGTCTACGGCCTTGATGAACGTGGTGATGATATAGGGCAAGTATCACTTGCGGATAAGGCTGTGCTCGTTCTGGGTGCGGAAGGTCCGGGCATTCGCCGATTAGTGAAAGAAAACTGTGATATGCTCTTGCGCCTGCCGATGAGCGGACCAATGCCATCCATCAACGTCTCTAACGCAGCAGCCGTCGCTCTTTATGCTTTAAACTAGTAGCTCAGTGCTATACGAGACTGAACGCCCCAAAACTTTGGCCTTGCCTGAGTAAGAAAATCGAGCTCGCCTTGATCCAACTTACTTCTTTGAAGGCAGATTTTGCTTAAAACTTGAAGTGACTTTCTTAATTCGTCGATGGCTGCATCTGTTATCTTTATTGCATCATCCGGATTATCTTGAACCGCTTTTGTGTAAACCTTGGATAAGGTTTCCAATATTTGATCAATGCCTTCTATACGAAAATCTCTTCTTTGTTGCTGATCCAAATTGTCACGTGGCTCAATTTTATCAGCAGCATAACGCACAACAATTTTTCGAAAACCATTTTCGAAATAATTGAACACCTGAGCTGAAGTTACCCTCTCATGAGGCTCAAAAACACTTGTCACTACACACTCTAAAAGCTTTTTGCATTATGTATAATTATTTTTGACTTCCTGTCAAGCGATTATATGCTAAACACTTATTATGACTGAGTTTTTCTTTATACGGCACGGTGAAACCGACTGGAACAAAAAGGGTTTGATGCAGGGCCACACGGATATTCCATTGAACGACACAGGCTTGGCGCAAGCAGAAAAAGCGGCACAAACCCTAAAAAACCATGACATCAAACACTTGATTTGCTCGCCTCTGCAACGCTGCTTGCAAACGGCAGAAGCAGCCAAAAAGATCTTTAATCTCTCACTCACACTGGATGATCGATTGATCGAGCGCTCCTTCGGCGATTTTGAAGGTATGGATCGCATGTCCATTCCCCGTGATGAGCACGGCCATATCCAAGGTGAAGTGGAGAGTGTTGAACCCTTCGCTGGTGTCATCAAGCGCGCAAAAGACACAATTGAACACTACACAAACCTACATAAAGGTGAGCGCATTTTGTTCATTTCTCACGGTGGGGTCGGTGCGGCTTTGCATGTCGCCCTCTGCGATCAAAAAATCATGCTCGCCAACGCTGTACCTTATCACTTCACATGTGAAAACGGGCTTTGGCAATCACGGCAAATAGACTAGAGTACGATCTATGTCACAAAAGCATGAAAAACGTTGGTATGAAGGCGTCCTAGATATTATGGACGAGATACTTGTGGCTATCGGTTTTGTCATATGCCTTCCATTTTTTATAGGTTTTGGAATACCTGCTTACCTGAGTTTAACGCAAGGTGGCGGTGCTGGTCTTGATTCTGAAATTTTTGCTACAGCTCTCATTTTTCTACATCCTTTCTTTGCATTTTTTTTATTAGGGCTTTTTCTTTTCATAGGCATTCCAATACTGCGGCTTTTCCGCGTAAGTATAACTGCATTGATCAGAAAAAAACGAAACAAGGATAAAGAAGAAAATGGAAGCGGCTAGGAAAATGGAAAATTCAAACGATAACGAAATCTTTTTGGTCGATGGCTCGGGCTATATTTTCCGCGCCTATTTCGCGATGGCCAAGGCGAATATGACGAATCCTGAAGGCACGCCAGTCGGAGCCGTATATGGCTTCACCAACATGATCCATAAATTACTCACCGATCTGAACGCACCTTACCTAGCCGTGATCTTCGATCATAAAACCAAAAATTTCCGCTACGACATTTACGATCAGTACAAAGCGAACCGTGATGAACCGCCGGAAGATCTGATCCCACAATTTCCGATGTTCCGCGAAACCTGTGAAGCCTTTGGCATTCCGGCCATCGATATGGAAGGCTATGAAGCCGATGACCTGATTGCGACTTACGCGAAAATCGCTGTGGCGCAAGGCAAACAAGTCACCATCGTCGGCACCGACAAAGACCTGATGCAGCTTGTGAACGATGATGTGCGTATGTATGACCCGATGAAGGGCGTTTACATCACACAAAAAGAAGTCGAAGAAAAATTCGGCGTTACACCTGATAAAGTTGTCGATGTGCAAGCATTGGCTGGCGATAGCGTCGACAACATCCCCGGCGTTCCCGGTATTGGCGTCAAAACAGCTGCGCAGCTGATTAATGAATATGGCGATCTGGAAACGCTGCTGGAACGCGCCGAAGAAATCAAACAAAACAAACGCCGCGAAAGCTTGATCGAATTCGCCGATGATGCGCGCATGTCACTCAAGCTTGTGAAACTCGCCGATGATGTGGAAGTACCGTTTAAACTTGAAGAGCTGAAAGCGCATGATCCCGATACATCCGAACTGATACCATACTTACAAAAACAAGGCTTTAAATCCCCTCTTTCCC
>JBCCLQ010000170.1:0-4035 GCA_039026795.1 Pseudomonadota bacterium | reverse complement strand
GTTGATTTCATGGCTTGGGATGTGGGGCAGGTTGAGAGCATTCAAGCCACTGCTAAGTCGATGGGTAAAACAGCCCGCGTTCATATGAAGGTCGATACAGGCATGGGGCGCATGGGTGTGATGCCGGATCAAGCGCTTGCATTGGCGGAAGCGTTGGCCGCAGCACCCGATATCGATTTCAAAGGCGTTTACAGCCATTTTCACACATCCGAAAGCGATCCCGATGGTTCGCGCGCGCAATTGAAAGTATTCAACACGGTTTTGGATGCGCTGAAAGACAAGAGCATTACGCCGCCGCTCATTCACATGGCGAATTCCGAAGGCACACTGCGTTATCCCGAAGCGCGCTATAACATGGTGCGGACAGGTGTCGTCACCTACGGCGTTCCGTTTGAACCCGATGGTCTGTTGCCTGATGGGATTCAGCGCGTGGCGGACTGGAAATCCCGTATTGTATCGATCAAGCGTCTGCTTGCAGGGCACGGGGTCGGCTATTCGCAGGCTTATAAAACAAAAGCTGAGGAAACGATCGCGATTGTTCCTGTCGGCTATGGCGATGGTCTGCACCGATACCCTGATGATGTGAATGAATTTATTGTCGGCGGACGTATCCTGAAAACTGTTGGGCGGATTTGTATGGATCAATGTTTTGTCGTGATCCCTGATGACATGCACGTCGCAATGGGGGATGAGGCTGTCATCATTGGTGAGCAAGATGGGGTTGAGATCAACGGGCAAATGGTTGCCAGACGATGGGGTACCAACCGCCGTGATGTCTACACAGGTATTCTGCCACGCGTTCAGCGGAGGTATAAATAATGGAACACACGCAAGTCGAAGGGATCGATATCCACACATACGATAGTGGTGCAGAAGGGCCTCGCTTTACGGTTCTAGGCGCCATCCACGGCAATGAGCCTTGCGGGCCGGAAGCCATACGCCGTGTTATGGCGGATATCGAGAGCGGTAATATCAAAATTACGAAGGGCACATTGGTTCTTGCACCTGTTTGCAATCCGCGTGCGGTGGAGCAGGATGTTCGCTTTACGGAGCGGAATATGAACCGCAGTTTTTACCCGAAAGATAATACGCTGACTTATGAAGATGTGTTGCAGAATGCATTGTGTCCAACGCTGGAACAAGCAGATTATCTGCTGGATTTACATTCCTATACGTCTCCGGGTGAAGCGATGTTGATCGCCGATGGTGGGTTGGATAATCCTGACTATAAAGCCTTCGTGCAGGCCTGCGGCGTGCCGCGCGTTATATTTGGTTTTGCGGAGGCTGCAGCCAATAACGATGATGCGGAAGATCCGTTGCATGAACAGGGTACTAATGGCTACGCGCGTTCTCATGGCGGCCATGCTTTAACGCTTGAATGCGGCAATCATACACACCCACGCGCGGGCGATGTGGGTTATCAATCCATCCTCAATTTGCTCGGCTATCTGAATATGGCGGAGATTGATGAAGGTTTACACATCAAGGATTTGCCCGAAGCGGATCCTTACACCGCCAAAATCGACAAAATCGTCATGAAAACCCGCGATGGACGTTTTTTGCATCCCATGAAAAATATGGATTTTGTGAAAGATGGGACAGAGTTGGCCGCGTTTGAAGACGGTGAAAAAATTGTCATGCCTTATGATGGTTATGTCGTGATGCCCAAAGAAGACATCGATATCGGCTATGAATGGATGTATATCGCAAGCAAGTCAAATATTTGACGAAATCGCCAAATCCCTCTAAATCAACGCTTATGAGCAAAAAACAACCTGAATTGGTGACGTTTGGATGCCGCCTCAATACGTATGAGTCTGAGGTGATGCGATCCCATGCCTCTGGTGCGGGTCTGGAT
Source organism: Pseudomonadota bacterium (assembly GCA_039026795.1). GTDB lineage: Bacteria > Pseudomonadota > Alphaproteobacteria > Micavibrionales > Micavibrionaceae > JAUHXT01. Next base: position 2,177 of record JBCCLQ010000170.1, on the reverse strand, counting down.
GATGCAATTATTTTTAATACCTGCGCGGTGACCAAGGAAGCGGAACGGCAGGCGCGACAAGCCATTCGTAAGGCGCGGCGTAATAATCCCGATGCTAAAATTATCGTCACGGGCTGTAGCGCGCAGATCAATCCCGATATGTATGCCGATATGGACGAAGTAGATCAGATTATCGGGAACGATTTGAAGCTTGAGGCGGCCACATGGCAAGGCATGGCAGGTGACAAAATCCTCGTCAATGACATCATGGCGGTGAAGGAAACGGCCGGCCATTTGATTGAAGGGGTGGAAGGACACGCCCGTGCTTTCATTCAGGTGCAAAATGGATGTGATCACCGCTGCACGTTTTGTATCATCCCTTATGGTCGTGGGAATTCCCGTTCTGTGCCGATCGGTGCAATTGTCGATCAGGTCAGAACTTTGGTTACGCAAGGCTACAACGAAATCGTTTTTACAGGCGTGGATGTCACATCCTATGGCCCTGATCTGCCGGGAACACCAACATTGGGGCAGATGATCCGCCGTGTGCTCGCACTCGTGCCGGAATTACCACGCTTGCGTTTGTCATCCCTCGATCCCGTCGAAATTGATGACGATCTTTGGCGTTTGATTGCGGAAGAACCGCGTCTGATGCCACATCTGCATATGAGCCTGCAAGCCGGCGATGACATGATCCTGAAACGCATGAAACGTCGCCATTTGCGTGCCGATGCGATTGATATGTGCAAACGCGCGCGGGAGTATCGCCCTGACATGGCTTTTGGTGCGGATATCATTGCAGGTTTTCCGACTGAAACTGATGAGATGTTCCAAAATACATTAGATATTATCGAGGAATGTGACCTGACTTTCCTGCACGTGTTCCCGTATTCGGAACGTGAAGGGACACCCGCGGCTAAAATTCCAGCTAATAAGCAAGTGCCAGTGCCCATACGAAAAGAACGTGCAGCACAATTGCGTGAAAAGGGTGAAGAGCAGGTTCAAAAATTCCTGCAAAAGCATGTTGGTCAAACACGGCAGATATTGGTCGAACAGGGAAATGTCGGTCGTACAGAACATTTCGCGCAAGTGAAGTTTGATGCTGATTTAAAGCCTGGCACTCTTCATACCGTTAAAACAACGGAGATAGCAGAAAGCATGCTAATCGGATCATTGGCGTCTTAAGTCAAAATAGATTGAGCTTTTTACCTATTTACGTTTTATAATGATTATATGCATGTTTTAAAAACTTTTCTGCTTATTCCCGTTTTGATTTTGATTACGGCGCAATCCTATACTGCGACTCGCGATGATGATCTTGAGATTGATACACGTTTTGATATTGAACAAAAAGGTGGCTGTCAGGACGCTAAGCCTTTCGATACCAATGTCACAATTGAAGTCCTGCCACAAAAAGTTGAATTTGAAAAAGATATAGAGCACGTTAATTTCGCTGCATTGACGCAAGCAGAAATTAACAGATGGTCACGCGCAAATAACCTATATACGTATTGGATCCCTGAAGATCATTTAAGGGGAGGGAACGTTATTGTAAGCGGCCTGGGATACAGTGTGGATGTTGAACGTTATGAAAGCCCAATAGATAAAGGTGGACAGCTGGTATGCGGCTATTTCTCCAATGTGGATATTACTCTGTATTTTGCATCTAAGGTCATGATTTCTGATCGTATTTCATCCAATAAATGCCAGTATGAGGTTTACATTGAACATATGGAAAAACATAACGAACTGGATCAAGAAACCATTTTTGAATACGTCACAAAATTAAAAAATGGTGAAGTGCACGAACTCATAAAGTTTGCAGAAGGTGACCGCTATGTTTTAAACAATCGTTGGCGAATTCAGGGATTGGTGCGAAAACAATCGGCAGATATTTCTCGCGCGCTCGGTGGTTATGTTCAGCTGATGGCTAGTGAAGCCGAGTTTCGCGGTACACGATTTGATTTGAGTGAATCCTTCATTGAAATGGATACAAAATTGAAAGCCTGTAACTAAGAAAAAGCTATGGTGTTCTGGCGAAAGAAAAAACGAGAAGGTGAGCAGGAGCGAGAAGAACAAGAAGATAAAATTGTTCATCCTGAAGGCGAACCTGCGATAGAACCGCCTACAGAGTCTGAGCCGAAAATGGATCAGGACTTTATTGACCATGAGTTGGAAGAAAAGCCATCTGAAATGTT
>JBCCLQ010000169.1:0-4044 GCA_039026795.1 Pseudomonadota bacterium | reverse complement strand
CGCATTTTGTAGCTCAACACCCCTGAAAAGTCAAAGCCTATATCCTAAAGCGATATCAGACTTAATCTCTGATTTATTTGGTTTTTCGGATAGTTTTTGTTTATTTTTAACGAATTGAACTGCAATATAGATACAAATTGTAATTTTCATGAATCAACTGAAAGCAAATCTATGAAAATCCTGGTTGTCGATAGAGATCGCCTTACATCGCAAATGATTAGAACCAAGCTGGAAGGCGCGGGGCATACAATCATTGAAGAAGCGGTGAAAAACAATGCTATCGAAATGATTGGCCAAAACGACATAGATGCAGTTTTCTTTGATCCTGCGCCGCTGACAAATGCGCGGCCAATTGTTTTGGGTATTAGACGTTCAGTGTCCACTTATACTTACATTTGTATGATGTCTCATAATCTGAGTGTAAATGAGGCAGCAGACATGGGCGCTAACGATTTACTAATGAAACCAGTAGACGGTGAGCAACTGATAGAGAAATCCGAGAACGCAAAACGTATGGTTGATTTAGTCAATCGTATTGGTGATGAAAGCGAAGATTTCCCCAGTGCTGGTGGTGTAATCGCCAAATCAGCATTCAATCAATTATTTTTGTCTGCCATTGACCGTGCGGATCGTTATGGGGAACGTTCTTATATTGTATTTATTTCACTGAGTAACTATGACGATATCAAAACCATGGATGGCGCGTACGCGGCTGAGTACGCAGTCTCTAAAATGGCGCAGTATCTTGTCCGTCTTAGGCGACAGAGTGATATCATTGCACAAACAGGAGCCAATGAATACGCATTGCTGTTACAAAGACCTCAGCAAGAAAACGAACCGATGGAAGCGGCCAGCCGTTTCGCATCGTCCTTGTCTGAATTTGATGACATTGTCTCCGGTGGTGCAACGCCTGTTGAGATTACGGTCAGCCTTGTCGATATTCCGGTCTGCAACAGCTTGTTTAAACGCAGTCTGATGCATCAACCACAACAAACACAAAGCGCTACATAAATCTTTCTGATAAGCTCGTGGATGAAATGATACTTGTTCTGTATTTTGAACGAGAATCCATTCTACAATCTAAATACAGTTGTCAGGCAAACTGACTCACGATCTGAAAAGATCGAAAGATAACAAAAATATCGATAAATTTTTTGGAGTGATTGTAATGCAAAGCCGATTGGGTCTTGCTCATCTTGTTGTTTTTATATCCTGCGGTTTCTTGAGCATTGCTGCCTGCTGCCTGGGTGTGTTTGGTGTCATGACCCACAATACAATCACACAAACTCCGTATATAGTGCAGTCGGCACAAACCGCGAAAGATAATGCCGTAGCTGACTTTTTTGATTCGCAAAATACGCGGGATATGATGACGCATCCTAAAAATAAAAAATGGGAACCCGTCTTTGTCTTAAGTCGAAATGAGACAAGTACTCTTCTGGAGAATTAATGTTTTTAGATCGTAAAGATTTGGGTATTTACTTTTTATCTCTATTTGCATTCCTGACGGTGTCGAATATGATTTTGTTTGGTCAATCTGAATGGTTGCTACCACTTTGTCTTGTGGTTTGGTCTTTTTTATGTCTGTTCAGACTCTTTCTTTTGACCACACCTTTTGAAGTTCAAAAAAATTCTGCTTTACCCTATAGAATTCTGGCCAGTTTAGGCTTTAAGAAGCAGGAAGAGCGCGAGGATGTTCTTGGTCGTATATTCCTTGATCCGTTTTTTATTTTGTTCTTGGTTTTGGGGACTTTTTACTTAGCAGTTGAATTTTTTCAATCCTCAGCATTTTTGAATGATCATTTGATAGCCGTGTTCTGGGGCTCTAGAGCGGCTTTAAATGTAGAAAGCGGATCTCTGTTTTTAACTCTACAGCCGCTGTTCTTTCCTTTTTTGTGCGGATTGATGTTCGCACTATTTTCTTCATATGGCTTGAATAAAAAAGTAAATCACTCTGTCAGCCTATGTTTTATGGCCTTATTCGTGATCCTATTATTCATTCTAGGCTGGTCTCCGGCACAAGAAACCATGAGCGGTTACATGCAACGTGCTTCCATGGGTGGATTTTGGATGGCTTCTCTGCCTTATATTCTGGGGTTCTTGATTCTATCTATATCATCCAAGGCTGTCTTTGATGGATTTTTAAATCAGTGGCTAAATTTACTATGTAGTGCCTCCCTTCTGTTATCGATGGCATTTGTTGATATGAACCATGCCTTATCACAGCAATCACAAGCAATCCTGCTGAATGGTTGGGTTATTTTGGGACTTTTGAACGGTCCGGTAATTTATGAAACACAAACCCAGTACGATATATATCGCGCTTTTAAGGAAAAGCTTGACTTTGGAACAAAAATAGAACATTCTTAAGCCTCAAAACACCAAAATTGTACCCAAAGCGCGCCTGATGGCGCGTTTTTTATTGCTTGAAAGGAACTTCATCATGACAACTTTGCTTCCAAAAGATGCTGACAATAATATTATTCCTGCCTTACGTTTAAAGGACGATTGTGCGCATACCATTGCGGTTACAGGAACATCGGCGCGCAATTCTGTTGCATTTGCAACAACCACAAAAGTGATCAGTCTGTATGCGACAGGGCCTGTTTATGTACGCTTAGGTGATGCAAGCGTAAGCGCAACAGCGGCTGATCATTATTTCCCTGCCGGTGTGTATTACGATATTGCAATCAGCGGGGGCGCTGACCAAACAGCACAGGACACCTATATTGCAGCCTTGCAGGCGGACAGCAGTTGCACGCTTTATATTTCTGAAAAAGAATAAAGAGATCTAGCCGCGGGATTGAAGGGCGGTTGCAATTGTACCATCGTCCAAATAATCCAACTCGCCACCGACTGGAACGCCATGGGCAAGTTTTGTGACTTTTACATCGCGCCCTAAATCCATAATTTGGTCGGTAATGAAATGCGCAGTGGATTGACCATCCACTGTCGCGCTCAACGCTATAATGACTTCGCTGATATCTTGATCTTTAATTTTTTGAATCAATTTATCGATTGTTAAATCATTTGGCCCGATGCCGTCTAGGGCCGATAAAACACCGCCCAGAACATGATAGCGACCTTTGTAGGAATTTGTACGCTCAATCGCCCATAAATCTGCAACGCTTGCTATCACGCATATTGTGCCAGTATCGCGCTTCATATTTCTACAGATACGGCAGGGTTGAACTGTATCCAGATTTCCACATCGCTCACACTCCTGAATGGAGTCGGCACAATCCTGAAGGGCGGCAGACAAGGGGATCATTGTATTCTCTTTATGCGTCAGCAAATACAAGGCTATGCGCTTGGCAGAGCGGGAACCAAGTCCGGGTAGGCTGGCTATCAGCTTTGTCAGGTTATCCAGTGGACCGTCATACATAATTTACTCGTTCAATCGGCCGATAGGGGCAAAGGGGTCGCGATAGGTAAACAAACCGCCTTTAAAAGATACATCGGTTTTGATGTCTTTCAATGAAACATCGACACTTGTACCCTGTGCATCCGTAACCCGCCACTTTTGTAATTGGAAAGGGATATCTGAAAACATCATTTCCAAACTACCGGCTTGTGGGTCATCCGTTTGTGTGAACGTCATAAAAGTATATCCATTACTTTTGCGTATGTTACTGACGTTAATGTCGTCGCGTAATTCGATTTTATCCCGCAGTAGAAAATCGGCCAGCGTTTGTCCAATGGGTGCGTTGGATTGCTGTCGCTCTTCGGCATCATAAAAATAAACAAAAAACCCGTCTGCAACGATGAAGTCGTCAATTTCGTTAAACTCAAACCGCAGCCTGCCCGGACGGTTAAGGTAAAATGTTCCGGTCAGGATCTGTTCGTTGTTGAGTTCATCAATGTAAGTCTGTGTGAATGAAGCTTGAAGCTTATCCAAGCTTTGCAGATATTGTTCCGCGCGCTGGATATCCGCATTCGCAAAAGCGGAAGACGCGGATACTAAAAACACAAAAAATGTTATAAAAATATGTTTCATAATAAGGGTTTTAGCGAAAAAATCGGGCCAAAGAAAGGCGGAAAACT
>JBCCLQ010000168.1:0-4067 GCA_039026795.1 Pseudomonadota bacterium | reverse complement strand
GACGGTGATTGCAGCGACTGGCTCAATAATCGCCTGAACATTCTCAAATCTGCTGACGAGCGGATAACTGGTTTCAATATGCCCCTGCGCAAACCCCCGTAAAGCTTTACTCTCATTGCTACGCGCAGCATCCAAATCCGCAATATCACGATCACTGACATAGTAAACATCTGCACGTCCACTGGCATGCAGCTTGGTAACCAATCCGGTATCACTGATCAACCGACGCTCCCAACCCAGCTCTCCGCTGGCTCGTCCTAAATCCTGATCATTACCTTCACGCACCAAACTCAATGCAGATAAGTCGGCATGCCAGCGTCCACCGAGTGTTTCACTGGGTTCTCCGATAAATGAAGCTTGGATTTCAGGTAGAATACCCGGCTGATCATCCTGACGATCACTAGTACGGATATCCTGAAAGGCAATCGTTTGAATATTGGCGTAATTCCGCCCTGAAAAACGCTCCGCATAAATTCTGTTCTCCAGAATATCTTCGCTACTGATGTTATATTGACGCATATATTGGTCATCCGATGCCCATTCGGAATCGATACCCGCGCGCCATTTGTTGTTAATATTCCAAAGTGCTTCGACGTCAACATGCCCACGCACTTCTTCGTTAACACTCTCGGTTATCCCGGATGACGTATCAAAACGATCAGAGTATGTAATCCCGCCGCCGATGCTAAGCGAAGCATTCTCGAAGCGTTGACGATATTCTCCTAACACGAGCGGGTTCACATCCGTGGCAACCATGGCACCTATTGTCGCGTCCTTGCTCTCATCAATCGCCCAATAATATTCCTGCGTGTAATTCGCGCCTAACTCACTGTCAAAACCAAAACTCGGCGTTAAAAACCCACTTTTTTGATTCACCGATCCGTCGGGGTGTGAAAAATAAGGGGTATAAAGAACGGGAACACCAAACATTTCCAATCGTGCATCACGATAGATAATCCGCTGATCTTCCTCATCATGCGTCACTTCACTAGCGGCTAATTGCCAGACAGGCGGTTTATCAGGTTTCTCCTTGCATGGTTCACAGGCGGTATAGACCGCATCATCCATAATCAACTTCGTACCACCAACGCGCTGACCTTGACGGGCACTGAAACGCGCGCCATCAGTGAGTAGACCACGAATACCGGTCGCAAAACCGTCTTTCATTTCATCAGTCAGTTCAACTTCATCCGCGAAATAGGTTTCACCGGTCGGCTCGTTCAAAACCACATTGCCTTGCGCATAGACCGTATCGGTTCCCAAATTATAGAATACGCGATCGGCTTTCAGAATCCGGCCTGCCTGCACCAACTCGACATTCCCGATCGCTGTCACAATCTGGTTGTTTTCATCGTTTTCAAGCGTATCGGCCGTTAAATCGACAGGTGCATTTTCATCAAGGCCTTCCACAGTGCTTTGCGCAAAAACGGATGTTGTGCCCAACCCGCAAAACAGGATTAAGGTTAGTAATAAAAATTGTCTGAAGCGCATACCTATAATTTCACTCGAAACATCAATGTTTCCATTGTGAAGCGCACGGTGCTGGGGTCAAGGATTTAGGCGTGTTTTTAACGAAAAAAGGCGGGAATATCATCACCGAAACCGGTTGTGTCATCATTACTGTCATCAATGTGCTGTTTTGATGGAGTTTTCTTCTTGTTCTGTGATTTCGATTTGGCTGGCGACTTTGCTCTGATCTGGTCGCTTGACGGCTTGTTATCCTGTCCGCTTAATTTTTCAACCGGAATGGATGTCTTAATAAGTTTTTCAATGGCATCGATAAATTTCTTATCATCGTCTGTTGCAATATTCCACGCACGGCCCTTCATCCCTGCCCGGCCTGTACGACCTATGCGGTGCACATAATCATCGGCGTTAAACGGGATATCGTAATTGAACACATGTGAAACGCCTTTAATATCCAAACCACGCGCAGCAACATCACTACATACAAGGATGGTTACATCCCCACTTCTGAACTTATCCAGCGTTTCAGTGCGTTTGGATTGGATCATATCGCCATGAAGAGGCGCCGCGGCATATCCGCCCTTCTTCAATGCACTGGCCAAACCATCGATATCACGTTTACGGTTTAAAAAGACAAATGCGTTTTTGACATCTTCTTTTTCCAAAAGTTTTTCAAGGGTTTCACGCTTTTTCTTCGGATGTGAATACACCATATTTTGCGTCACTGTTTTTGCTGGGGATGCAGCAGGCGCAACGGACACTTCCTTCGGATTGGATAAAAACTTATCGGACAAACGTTTAATTTCAGGCGCCATCGTGGCAGAAAACAACAGGGTCTGACGGAACTTCGGCAATCGCGATACAATCTTTTCAATATCGGGAATAAAGCCCATATCCAACATGCGATCGGCTTCATCAATCACCAGAATTTTGATATCGGTCAACAAAATCGCACCGCGATCAAATAAATCCAACAAACGTCCCGGCGTGGCGATTAAAACATCGACACCTTTTTCCAGCTCTTTGGTCTGATCTCCCATGGACTCTCCGCCGACCAGAAGAACTTTGCTGAGGTTGTGGTACTTCCCATAGATGTCAAAATTCTCAGCGACCTGCGCCGCCAGCTCACGTGTCGGCTCTAAAATCAGCGACCGTGGCATGCGCATACGCGCCCGACCACCAGACAACGCATCAATCATCGGCAATGTAAATCCGGCTGTTTTACCCGTTCCTGTTTGCGCGAGCCCAACAACATCGCGCCCCATTTGAACAATCGGAATGGCCTTCTCCTGAATAGGAGTTGGGCTTTCATAACCGCATTCCTCAACAGCCTTTAATGTTTCTGGGGTTAACCCAAGATCTCTAAACTTGATACTCATAAATTAATGATCGTGTCCGTGATGGTTGTGGTCGTGCCCATGATGATGACTATGTCCGTGATGATGTTTATGTGCTCCCTGCGTCTCCATGGGAGCATGGAATACGAAATAGACTGTAACATTCACCATGAAAAGTACGCTCGCAATGACCAATATAATACGGGCCTTATCTTTACGCGGCTCACAAGGGCCGTGATCCCTCATACAGCCATCTTCCTTACAATCCAGTTTTTTACTAATTGCGTACAAAATCCACCCCAGAAACAGAATAATACCGGATGTGATGATCATCGGAATTTCGTAATCGTGGATTGCTGTGTGCATATCCTCAACAAACACAGGCATCACAGCAATAGCACCCGTCCCGACCATGAGGCTCAAAACACTGAATAAAATGGGCAAAACACAACAGAAAATATGCGTCGTTTCTGAAACCACAACGGCGGTCAGTATCGATTTTTGTAATTTTTGCATCAAATTCCTGTTATGTTTGATAAATATCGCTATGAAGTAACGATTTTAGACCTGAAAAGCAAGGAAATCATTGAAAAACCATGACTAATGATACACAAGACGTCCCCCAACCCGTAGATGGCAAATTCATCTTCCAGATTGATCAAAACATGCGCATCCGTTTCAACGCGGACGGCTGGGTCGAAGAAATCGGTAAGGGCGGCTCTGGCGATGCTTTGGGAACGAAACTACAAGGAAAACCGGGCAGTAAGCTCGATGATATCTATGCCCGCAGATACTATGACCTCTATTCCCGTGTTGTTTTACTAGATGTTCACCCGAAGCAGAATTCGGACCGAAGCGGTACGGAAGGCATGATCATGTTCAAGGATCTGGAACCAGGCTCACTAATGTATGACCGCATAAACATGGTCATCGCAATCGGTAATCATCATTTTAATATGAACCTACGCCCGCTGGCTTAATCGATCACCAGCGCCCCATCGCTGATATGGAACTCCACACTTTCACGCCCCTGCCAGCTATTGATGGAAAACTGACCTGCGAAATGAAACGGCTGATGTTTGCGTGTTAAAATCGCCTCACCGAGCTCTGTACCAACACCACCAAACAGCATCCCCTTCATGCGCCCAACGCCTTCCCAATCACTCATCTGCAAACGGATATGCTTGTCTTTCAAGATATCCACTTGCCAGACGCGCACATTGGCCAGCGCAAAAACAGGTTCGGGATTGCCGACACCAAAGG
>JBCCLQ010000167.1:0-4140 GCA_039026795.1 Pseudomonadota bacterium | reverse complement strand
CCAACCAAAGCCGTAACCTTGCCCCCAAGAATATCAAAATTAACCCCGTCTAGCGCCTTTTTCTCATCATCATGGTATTGGAATTCTGCATTTTCAAAACGAATTTTAGGGGCTTTGAATGAAATACTCTGATCAGATGGATGACTGGCAATACTTGCTTTTGTATCTAATATATCAAACATCCGTTCGGCTGCGCCCAGCCCCATTTGTAGTTTATTATTTAATTTCGCCAGACGCTTTAACGGCTCATACGACATGATAAATGCCGTAATGAAGGACATCAAAGCGCCTGCAGTGGTATTGCCATTCGCAACTTCCAAGCCGCCATATAGCAAAATACCAAATAATATAACTCCGGCTAAAAACTCATTCACAGGTGTAGACAAGTTGGCAATTTGTTCGGTTTTTATAACGGTATCGCGGACTTTAAATATTTTCTTTTCCGCGCGGTCTGATTCATGGTTTTCCATGCCATATGCTTTAACTAAACGAACGCCCTGAAATATCTGCGATAAATGATCAGATAAATCTGCAACACCGGTTTGAATTTTTTTCGATTGTTTGCGCAAGCGCTTTCCAATCCAAACAACGAACAGCGCCGCAATCGGAAAAATTGTAAAAGCAGCCAAGGCCAATTTCCAATCCTGATAAAACATAACACCGGCTAAAAAGATAAAAGTCAGTAGGCTTTTTCCCAAACTCGTCAGCACTTCTGTCACGGCCATGCGCATCACGTTTACATCATTTACAACACGGGACAGCAATTCACCACTGGGGTGATCATGAAAGAACCGCAGATCCAAGCTCATAAAATGTGAAAATAGATGGTTCTGCGCATCAGCAACAATGGACTGCCCTATTACATTCATAATGACGGTATGAAAATATGTAGCACCACCTCGAATAACAAATAAGATCATAATGACGGCCGACAGCCCCAAAATGCGCCCCTGACGACCAGCGACTAGGACATCATCGATAACCGGCTGAACCATGGCAGCAAAGGCTGCGGTCATTCCGGCCGCAATCAACATAAAGAAAACAGCAAGCGCCAGCTTTCTGTAATAAGGGCGCAGATAGCTGCGCACCAACCTTGACACAAGCGGCAAAGTTGCTGATTTTTTCTTATTTGATAAGAGGTTAGTGTTAATTTCTTCACTCATTTTGTGCTAAAATATACTCATAAAGAGGTAAATGTCTATGTTGAACCACGATGATATTCCATTGGAAAAACCCCAAGGGCGGGATATTGGACTTGCTTTGGGCGGTGGAATGGCTCGTGGATTTGCTCATATAGGCGTTTTAAAGGTCCTGAAACGCCATGGAATATATCCCAGAATTGTAGCCGGCACGTCTATCGGTGCACTCGTTGGCGGCTGCTATCTGGCTGGTAAATTGGAGGAACTGGAAGATTGGGCATTATCACTAAATCGTATGAAAATTTTCTCATATCTCGATTTTCGTGTCCGAAGCGCTGGCCTTATCGGTGGTGAAAAATTGACTGAAGTTCTGGAGCAACATTTCGCAGGAATAAATCTTGAAGATTTTGATAAACCTTTTATTGCCATTGCCTCGGATTTAACGACAGGCCATGAAATCTGGCTGCGCAAAGGCCCGTTTATAGAAGCCATACGTGCATCCTTTGCCTTACCGGGTGTTTTCCCACCGGTGGAACTCAACCACCGCATGCTTGTAGACGGTGCTTTGGTTAACCCCGTACCCGTATCAGTGTGTCAGGCCTTCGGTTCGCGCATGACAATCGCCATTGACCTCAACGCCGACATGATTGGTAAGGCAACCAAACCGGGGCAGAAATATCAAACTGTTGCCGGATTTGACCCGTTAGATAAAGATCACGTACCCGAAGAAACACAAAAGAAATTTATGAGCTCCCTCACCAAGCGTCTTTTCCGCCGTGACGAAAATTCGCCCAGCCTGTTTGGCGTCATGGTTTCCGCGCTCGGTATTATTCAGGATCGCTTGACCCGCTCTCGTCTTGCCGGCGATCCACCGGACGTACACATCAAACCACAAATCGGACATATTGGCTTGCTGGAGTTTGAAAAGGCCGAGGAGCTTATAAAACTGGGTGAAGAAGCTGCAGAACGGGCTATGCCGGAGATAGAGGCAGCCATGAAAGTTCTACTGCCTGCCCATCAAACAGAGGACTTGTGGGATATCCCACCACAATCATGAGAGCTTTACTCCTTTTTTTAGCTATATTTTACTTTAATAATTCAGTTGAAGCATCTGATTTTAAATTATTATTTCCAGTTCAATGTCAACTTGGACAAAGCTGTTGGATTCTGAATTATATGGATGCCGCTGGTAACGATACGCGTGCACAGGACTTTATGTGTGGCGAAAGAACGTACAACGGACATACGGGCATTGATATTGCTATTCGCGACCTGAAAGCAGCACAAAATGGAGTTGATGTTATCGCGCCTGCTGATGGACGCGTTGTTTATTTGCGTGAAGATGTTGTCGATAAAATCGTAACTCCTGATGAGCAAATGACCTCCTGCGGTAACGCCCTTGTTCTGCTTCACGATAGCGGCTGGGAAACGCGGTACTGTCATCTGAAGGAGAACAGCATCACGGTCAAACGTCGTGAACAAGTCAAAGCCGGACAGAAAATAGCTGAGTTGGGGTTATCAGGCGCCACATCATGGCCGCATTTAGCCTTTTCGGTGCTCAGAAACGGAGAATTCCATGACCCCTTCACTGGACGGACATCACGTGAAGGATGCGGTCTAACACCAAAATCTTTGTGGGCGAATGAAGCCAAACACAAATATCACCCGTTCTCTATTTTCAATGTCGGCTTTTCAGATAAGCCTATAGATCCCGCAAAAGTTGATCTAGGCACACTCGTGAAACCTATTCAGTTACCCACATCATCACAGGCCCTACACTTTTATGCCTCAGCCTTTGGAACCAAAGATGGAGATACTGTTAAACTCCTTGTGAAAGACCCGCGCGGCATCGAGATGATTGATGAGTTTATGATTTTAGATACAACAGAAAACAAAGCGTTCTTCACCGCATCTTATGAGCGCGGTAAAGGTGTATTTGAAGCTGGCATTTATGAAGGTATCGTGACGTTGGAGCGCGGCGCAGGTGATAGTAAAAAAACAAATAGATGGAGACGGTTAATAGAATTTGTTGATGTAGAATCTGAGTAGATTACTTACCGGGTTGCTTACGCTTTTTGTGTTTGCGATCGGGCAACGCCACCCCCCACTTAAATTCATCAACCAAATATGTCGGCATGACGTTATTATACAGTGCCATCAGGTTTTTCAGCGCCACATCCACTTCCTTCAGTGTCTCGCAATGCGCAAAATTAGCCATATGCATCCCTGTTTTGACCAAACAGGTATCCATACCGGCTGCATTTCCACCAAGGATGTCATGCGCAAAGGTATCGCCTATTACTACCGTTTGTGCAGGATAAATCTCTTTCTTTTGAAAATACTCAATGCAATGGCGGAAAATCGGTTGGTGCGGTTTACCAATGTAATGAACAATACCGCCAAAATCTTGATATTTGCGCGCCAAAAGGCCAGGCCCCATTAGATAATCCGCAGAGATCAAAGCCTTACTGTCAGGATGCGCACAAACCATTTTCAAGCGTTTTTGTACACCTTTGCGCAGAATACCTTCCAGATCAGCCAGATTTTCGCCTTTCGGCATTCCGGTCACCAGAATGAATTTCGCATTGTTGATATCGCTCACAACATCAATGTCATTGTCATGCACAAGCTCACTGTCGCCTGTTTTTGAAAACAGGTAACAATCTCGTCCCAATCCTTCGAAAACACCTTCTTGATCCTTCAATCCCTGCCAAATCAACTCTCCGGTTGTCAGCATGTATTGATACAGGCTCGGCCCAATCCCCATCTTCTTCAATTCCGCTTTCGCGGCATCGGCGCGGTTGATGGTGTTCGAAAGCATAATGATGGTCTTCTTGCGCTCTTTGAGCTCTTTCAGGCATTCAACAACGCCATCAAAGGCTGCATCTCCGTCATGAAGAACGCCCCACTGATCGATGATCATACCCATATAACTGTCGGAGATATCCGAAATACCGGCACAGAATTTTGTTTTGGCCATAGAGATTAAAACCTTAGAACT
>JBCCLQ010000166.1:0-4177 GCA_039026795.1 Pseudomonadota bacterium | reverse complement strand
GGCGTAGACATATGTGCCCGGCGATCCAAGCAGGAGTATTGAAAAATGATTAGAATTAATTTGGAATTTTTTTCGAAAGAGACAGAGTTTTTAGAAAAGGAATTTGAAATTGAACTGCCTCAGCAAGTTATCTTTGAGGCCGCAGAAATTAATCATGCCGACGACCTTATTGGCTTAGGTTACGATGTAACTCCAGAATTTGTTGCATATGTCGAGAAAAAATATCCGGAAATATCGAAGAATTTTCAAGTATATGATGCTCAGTTTACCGGTGAATACGCCGATCAATACGAAGAAGAGTAATTAACAAAACTTAACTACCGCTGCTGGGCGCAGAAATACGTGCCCGGTGATCCGGCGTCCCGTCAGCTTGCAATAGAGGTGCGAGACAAAGCCGGCGCGCGGCAGGCTTTCTAAAGCCCTGTATGTGGGTTGAGTTTTAGGGTGTCGACAATATCGCGCAGGATGGATAAATCCTCTTCAACTAGTGTAAAATCATTGTCATTTAACCCTTTGAAAAGATGACCCAGCTCAAAATGGTTTTTGCGTGTTTCAGCCATGATCAAAAGTTCATTATCCTTAAAACTTGCTGAAATATTTTTGGCCTGAATGTGCATACATAAATCCAGAAAACGTTCCATGAAAGCGGGATCAAAAATAACGCGGGATTCCACCTGGTTGGTTGAAATTACATCGAATTTTTTTTCAAATTTTGGCGCAAGACCGATCTTTTCAAATTTACGGGTTTTCCATGACATGTTTGTTTTTAACCATGTGCGTGCAGGGTTGCGGGGTAGGGCGATGGTGTGGAATTCCAGAAACTTTTTAAGTTCCAGCTTCATCATCAAACCGCGAAACACATCGGTGCGGCTTTCACGCCCTTCTTTGTCTTTATGAACGTTCTCAAGGTGCACTTCCTGAAGTTGAAAAGGAACATGTTTGATCATTCCGAAAAAGCCGTCTTCAGTGCGGCTGATATCATAGTTGGGCACAAGGTGGTGATCGTGCACATCGCCAATGCGAAACGCGCCGTTGATGGAGTATTTAAAGTCATTCTTTTTTGCGAGCGCATCCATGAATGTTTTTTTCAGGCGGCTGCGATAGTCATTGTTGAAAATCTGAAACGACCAGAAGCACAAAACCAAGCCAGCTATTCCAATATATAAAACCAGAATGCTTGCGCCGTCAGGCTTGATAACGAACGTATAAGCCAGATAGGCAATCACAACAAAGATAACAGTCCACAATCCTGCCAAAAACAGGATGTGGCGTTTGCGATACGCTTCCATTTTGTCGATATCATCGAGGGGGTGCATTTATATCTGCCCTAAAGTCTTGATCTTGGCTTTTGGGTGGATTTCGTTCTGGCTCATAATGACAGTCTGTGGGCGGAAGCGTTCGATCACACTGCGCACATAGGGGCGGATAGCGGGTGAAGTCAATAGGGCAGGGCTTTCCCCGGCTTGTGCCTGTGCTTCATAGCTTTCGCGCACGGCTGTAATAAATTCCTGTAAACGCGATGGTGCCATAGCCAATTGGCGTTCTTCACCATCCCCGATCAACGCATCCTGAAAGCTTTGTTCCCAATCGGGGGAGAGCGTTAGAAGGGGCACAAAGCCATTGACGGACGTGTTTTGATCGCAAATCTGACGCGCCAAACGTGTGCGCACATGCTCGGTAATAAAGGACAGATTCTTGGTGTAATTGGAGGCCTCAGCGATACCTTCCAAAATAGTCGGTAAGTCACGTACCGATACGCGTTCGGCAACAAGGTTTTGCAGGATGCGTTGCAGACCACCAACGGAGACTTGCCCCGGAATAACATCGGCTACCAGTTTCTGGTATTCCTTCGGTAATTCGTCGAGCAGTTTTTGTGTTTCGGCGTAGGACAGTAGGTCCTGCATATTGTCTTTGACGATTTCGGTGATGTGCGTTGTGATCACGGTCGGTGCGTCCACAACCGTATAGCCCTTGAAAGTGGCTTCTTCGCGGTATTGTTCATCAATCCACATGGCGGGTAGGCCAAATGTTGGTTCGACAGTGCTTTCACCGGGAAGTGTAATCGGCGTACCTGTTGGGTCCATGCACATCAACATGCCCGGGCGGACGTCGCCGCGACCCGCTTCAATCTCTTTAATACGCACAATGTAGGTATTGGCAGGAAGCTGTAAGTTATCCTGAATACGCACGGCAGGCAGGACATAGCCCATGTCCTCCGCTAGCTGACGACGTAGGCCTTTGACCTGATCTGTGAGCTTGTTTCCGCCTTCACCTTGTACAAGCGGAAGCAATCCATAGCCAAGTTCCAGACGGATAATATCCATGGCCAGTGCTTTGGAAATTGGTTCTTCGGCTGGTTGAACACCAGCGGCCGGGCCTGTCAGTGCTTTTTCTTCTTCGATCTTGGCTTCTTCCTCAGCTTCGTTCGCGCGCCAGGATACGTAAGCCAAGCCAGCGGCAACCGCGGCTAAGAATGCAAAAGGCGTGAACGGAATAACAGGAACAAGTCCGACGGTGAAGATCAGCGCCGCACTCATCGCCATAGCTTTAGGGTGTTTGCTGAATTGTGAGAACAGCGCCTGATCGGCAGACCCTTCGACACCCGCTTTAGATACCAAAAGACCCGCACCGACCGAGACAATGAGAGCAGGAACCTGAGAGACAAGCCCGTCACCGATTGTGAGGATGGTATAAGTTGTTGCGGCTTCACCCATTGTTAAGCCTTGCTGCGCCGTTCCGATAATAATACCGCCGATGATATTGATGAAAACAATCAACAAGCCGGCGATTGCATCACCACGCACGAATTTAGCCGCACCATCCATGGCCCCAAAGAAATTACTTTCCTGCTCCAGTGTTTTGCGTTTTTCGCGTGCTTCGTCTTCAGTGATCAGACCGGATGAGAGATCGCTATCAATCGCCATTTGTTTACCCGGCATCGCATCCAAGGTGAAACGAGCAGCAACTTCGGCGATACGACCGGAACCTTTTGTGATCACTACAAAGTTAACAATCACCAGAATAGAGAAAACGATGGCACCAACAACAGCGTTCCCTTGGGTAATGACCGCGCCAAAGGCTTCGATGATTTCACCGGCTGCGTCCTGCCCCGTATGCCCTTCACCCAAAATCAGACGGGTGGAGGCAACGTTTAATCCCAATCTGAGAGCTGTTGCGATCAAAAGGACTGTTGGGAATGTTGAGAATTCAAGCGGCTTTTTGATGGAGAGCACAAGCATCAAAATAAAAACCGAGAACAGAATCGAAACCGATAGACCCATGTCCAGCATAAAGGTCGGCATGGGTACCAGCATGAAAATCAGAATTGTGATCATGCCGATCGCCAATACGACATCGCCACGGAAAATTCCGTTCCAGGCGCTGCGAGCCTGACTGACGTTCGTCGATGGAAGATTACTCGGTGATGTGTCTGTCATTTGAACCGGTTAAGATATGAACCAATTTTTATTTTACTGTGTGACAGGGTAAAAAGTAAACAAAACACAGCCCTGTTCGACCATGTTCTGGATAGTTTTTTGCAAATGCTTGCAAAAACAGGGAAAATGGTTACAATTATGCAAATTAAAGCTTGGAGTGAAGGGGTTAAGCTATGTCATTGAAAAATAATGTTTTTGCACTGATTTGCGCGTTGTCTATATCGGCTTGTGGGCATTATTCGGAAGATCTTGCTTCTATGGGCTCTGTTGCGCCTCAGGATATTGCGCCTGCTGCGGGCAATGATTTTTCGTCCTTTTTAGCGTCTGAATATATGGCGCTCGCGCAAGAAGAGAACCGCAAATATGATTATCAGGCAGCCAGATTTTACACGGAAAAAGCAATGGCGGCACAGAAGGGGCAATCTGTTCCTCCTGCTTCTTTAAGAGAGTTTGATATTCCTACACAATATCAGGGTAAGGCGCAGGAAAAGCGTGAGCGCTTGGTTGCGGCTTTGCAAATCCAGAAAACACCTGAAAATTATGCATCTTTAGCCAAGGCTCAAACTCAGTTTGACAGTTGGTTAGAGCAAATGGAAGAGGGGCATCAGGAAGTTGATATTCAAACATGCGCAGAGAGTTTTGATGCTGCGATGCTTATGTTGGAAAATCCGATGGCAAACGAAGTGAATTTTACTTTGGATTTTGCAATTGGCGGTGCATCGTTTGATGTGGTTGCCAGC
>JBCCLQ010000165.1:0-4214 GCA_039026795.1 Pseudomonadota bacterium | reverse complement strand
AGGTTGAAATGTAGTATGCATACATGCTCCTCCATATAGAAGATAAGCAAGAGCTATGCCAGAGCTGAAAAACTAATTTCAATTGTAAATCAATATGTTATAAGTATTTTGTTAAAGCCGAATGGCTGCAAAAACGAAATTTTTGCCCAGAAAGCAGTATTTTGATCGCCATAGAGATACAAGACCCCGATATTCGAACGTACACTGAAAATCTTCTATCTGATAAAGGATTTTCAGTTGTTTCGAAAGATGTTGCTGACAGTGTCTGTATTACGGATGTAAAGGGCTATGAAGCCATTCAGAACAAAGAGCTATCAATCGTGATAGGGGACAAGTCCGAACTGGATGGCGTCGATGCAAAATACTCTATGGCTTTTCCTATTCGCGCCGGGGCCTTGCTGGATAAAATACGTACACTTCAAAATAATGCGAATGTGGATTTTCCGGATGATGTTTCAATCGGACCCTATAAATTCATGCCGATCGCTATGATATTACAAAATGAGGATAGCGGTATAGACATCAAATTAACGGAAAAAGAGCGCGATTTACTGTTCTTTCTCTATACCCAAAATGGTGAAATTGCTTCGCGCCAAACTATTTTGCAAAAACTATGGGGATACGCCGATGGCGTTGAAACGCACACATTAGAAACGCATTTTTATCGTCTAAGGCAAAAAATTGAAAAAGATCCGGCTAATCCCGAATTGTTGGTCACATCCGAACTGGGCTATATTCTGAATATCTAGATTTCCTGTGCTGTTTTAACGGCCAATTCAATACTTTCTAAAAAGGTCCCGGCCTTAGGAATCACAAGCTCTTTGACACCTTTTTTATCTAAAGAATCCAGCGAACGGATTAAATGATTAATTTTGCGAATGTCTTCTGATTGCGCGCTATTAGCATCTTGTTTTTGCGTGTTTTCAAAACTTGTTTGATGCTCCTCATTTCGTCTGGCCATGCTCTGATAGGCTTGTACTGCGTGACCGCCTATTGTTGTGGCTGGTTTTGCTGATGCACTATGAAAACTATCAGAGGAATGTGCGGCGGTTTTGTCCTGTTCTATTTGGTCTTTTAAAAATGCAATCAGGAAGGCTTTCAAGGACTCAACGGAAACGCTCGTATTGTCGGTCCATAAGTCCTGATTGTTCTCCCTTTTTTGCTCTTCGTCTTTTTTTTGTCTCTGATCTTTTGGTTCATCACGAATAGCCTGGCGTGTATCGGTCGATTCTGCCTGGCGAAATTGTTTCAAAAATAACGGTTCAAGACGCGAAAACATCGCAAATATCCTCTTATACGTCCAAATATAAGAGTAATTTGCAAAATTCAGGCCATTTACGGGGTTTCTGTCGGTAAAAGAATAGGATCCAGCTCTATTCCATCCAAAACGCTCTGCATTTCTTCCTGTTGGGTTTTCAATTCTTCGATTGTGTTTGATGTAGGTGTAAAATACCACGGAGCAATATATTCATAAATCATGACATCTGCTTCGTTCCAAAGGCTTAGGCTCGCAACGCGTGTCCCCAGCATCCAGAATGGTTCCGATTCAATCATATGTGGCGTCTCACTATCAGCGCTCACAGGTGCCAGACGTAACATGATATCAACTGTTCTCCTGCTAAGCTGGCTATTAATGAACGGTGCTTCTTTCGGGCTGATTACAAATTCTTTCAATTCATCCAGACCATCAACAATCACCGCAAAATTATCGCCGCCATAGGCGTAAGGGAAAAAAATCTCACGATCCTTTTTTTCCTTATCAAATTTAAAGGTGAGCCTGAAACTTTCTTCCCCTGATCTGTTGGGTTCATGCAAAATGGCTTTTGCCCTGCTTTTAACGATGATTAGGTCGTTTTCATGATCATAATTATTGAAAGCTGTGTTCAGAAATATGGTCTGTCTGTTAATAACGTCTTCCCATTTAGCCTGCGGTGTTGAAAGGTAAGGTTCTGAATTTTTAATCCATCTCTCATAGTGCGGTGTGGCCTCAGCCGTTTTGTAGAAGGAGAAGGCGACATCCCGCGCGCTCGATGCTTGCATAAAGGATTGTGCATTAACGACGCTAAAAGCACTAAGTAACAAAATGAGGACTGAAAATATAATAGCTTTTGATGAGGTCATAATTTTGAAGTGTAGTATATGTTTCCATCATTATGCACTATATTGATTGCAAAACACAAAGGGCACTTTGCGATGGATGAAAATGATGATGAAGCATTGTGGAGGGCAGTTGTAAAAGACGTAAACCCCATTCAACGCGATAAACCCGTTGTTAAATCACCTGCGAAGTCTGCAGAGGTCAAAAAGCCGAAAAAAGTTGTTGAGCGCGTTGCAGCGCCGGAAAAGCCGGTTCAAAAAGCGCCGCGTGGTAAGGGTATCGATGGGCATATTGCTGACAAATTACGCAAAGGCCAGTTAGAACCGGAAGCATTTATTGATCTTCACGGAAAAAAACAAGATGAAGCGCAAGATCTCATCATAAATTTTATAAAAGTTTCGCATGTTAGTGGACGGCGGCTCGTAAAAATTATTACAGGAACGGGTGCGCGCACAAAACGAGCGCACCGCGATAATGATCCTTATGCTACAGAGCCTGGAGTATTAAAAAGACGTTTTCCCGAATTTATCAATCACCCTCAAATTGCAGACTTGGTTTTGCATTTTCAAGAAGCGCACCAAAAACATGGCGGTGCGGGTGCGTACTACGTTTATCTGAGACGGAAGGATAAGACACTTAATCCGTAACGGTCAGTTGTCTCTCAATTTTATATAATTTCACCCGCTCATTTTGTTTTTCACGCCGATATTCGACTGTTCCAGTATAAATACCGGACATTAAAGGCTCATCTTCTGTTCTCTTCCCAACGAAATAAAATTGTCGCGCGCGTGTTTTGGGTTGCGTGATGTCACGCTCTACGAAAACTGATCCGTCGGGTGCTGTAATCGTCATGGTGATGGAATCGCCTTCTTGTGCGCCAAATGCGGCAAACCAAAAGGTGAGCAAGGATTGGTCGGCTGTTAATTCAGTCTGATTCGTCTGTCCCCGATCAATATTCTCTATATCTGGAATTCTGTTGCTAAACCCTGCGTGATACAGCGAAGTCGCAGTGTAATTTAAATTCAGTGCTGTATCCCAAAGCGGCTGTGTAATCGTACCGCATCCTTGCGTATTGGATTGTCCGGTAAATGGATCAATCACCGCACCTTCCCACAGAATACCAAAATGCAAATGTGGGAACTCGGTCATACCGGATAATCCGACTTCACCAATCACATCTCCCGCTTCAACAGTCTGACCTGTTTCAACCGCAACACTGTCTTTTTTCAAATGGCAATAAATGGTTTTCAGTGTATTACCATGATCGATCAGAACGGCGTTGCCACATTCCTTGCGCGCTTCTTTCACCGCTTCAATATCTTCTGCGTTTGCAAACCGATCCGGCGCCCCGTCTCGTATTTTTTCGACTGTACCTGCTTTGGCTGCTAAAACACGTACACCTTCATCCATTTCTATTTTGGATTGAATGGCAAAATCCGTCCCTTTGTGGCCGTCATACCCGCGCGGACCACAAAACGGATCCTTAAAGGCATTTTCTGCCAAATCCATATCGACATAAT
This sequence comes from Pseudomonadota bacterium, assembly GCA_039026795.1. Classification (GTDB taxonomy): domain Bacteria; phylum Pseudomonadota; class Alphaproteobacteria; order Micavibrionales; family Micavibrionaceae; genus JAUHXT01. Next base: position 596 of record JBCCLQ010000165.1, on the reverse strand, counting down.
TCATAATCCAGCAATTTTCGTTGATATTACAATCAATTGGCAGGCCAAAAGAAGGCTTGTCTTGCGCGCTTACAGGCGATATGAAGGTGAGAAATACGGCTAGAAAGAGCAATTTTTGCATCATAGTGAAGAAATAGCGAAAATTAAGCCTCAGGCAAAGCAGGATTTATTTGACATAATTATATTTTTATGAGATAAACCCTTCCAATAGAGGGTAATAATTATGATACAGGCATTAAGCTTAGTTGATCATTCAAATGAATCATTTCCGAGTTCGGATGTTACATCTGGGCCTTCAACCGAAGTCGCTCCGGCTTTTGTAGTCCCTTTGCATTCTGAAGAAGTCGCTCCAGCGCATTTGGCTTACATGGCTTTTGAGAGCTTTCCGCAATTTTTATCAGCTTTAAAATTTTCCTATCAGGGAAAAACTTACGGTCACTCTGATATTGTTTTTAAGGGATCAGGAAGAAATAGGTTTTTTTTTCTCACGTAATGCAACACGGACGCAACGTGGGTTTGAACTCGGCGAACGACCTATCTTATTTTGTTTTCAGGTTGATAAAGGAAACATTATCGGCAATGCAGCCTTGAATGTT
>JBCCLQ010000164.1:0-4248 GCA_039026795.1 Pseudomonadota bacterium | reverse complement strand
TTTTGATATTGATAACGATGATCTGGCCGAGAGTGTTCAATGGATTACTGGCAATGATGGATGGCTAGTCAGGGATATCAACAATAATAATCTTATAGATAATGCCAGTGAGCTTTTTGGGAATGATACCACAAATGGCTTCGAAATCCTGGGGCAATTTGATAGCAATTTTGATCAGAATATTAATGCCAGTGATTCCATCTGGAATTCTTTAAAGATCTGGCAGGATAAAAACACAGACGGCCAGACTCAAAGTGACGAGCTTTTGACCCTTTCGGAACTCGGTATTCAAAATATTGCCCTTCCAGCCTCCGGCTCAACGAGCATCGTGACCACTGATGCTGGCAATCTCTTAATTCAAAACCTCAACCTGGCGGTTGATCAGGTTAATACCCGATATGCCGGGGACATTGATTTAAGCCCGAATGTCATCGCACTTCCGACTTTAAGAGGATATAGCAATCTTCCGGATCTTAGGGTAGCAATGGAACTGGATGGAACGCTTCAAAATCTCATTCAGGGAATTGCGGATACGGCTGTTGTTGATATTTTTGCGAATTTCAACCAGATTTCTTCACAATTTACGGCTGCTCTTTATCAATGGGCGGACGTACAGAATGTAGACCCTACAAGCCGTGGCGTTTTCATGGAGGATGCCCGGAAGCTCGAATTTTTAGAAGAATATTTAGGGGAGGGATTTTTCCAGGCCCGTTTTCCTGATCCTGATCCGCTATCTCTTGCCGCAGAAGCTATAACCAGAACTTTCGACGGTCTTCAGAGTGACTTATTGGCAAGGCTTCTCTCACAAACCGAAGCTGGGGCTATTTATGCAGATTCTCCTTTTTATGATTTTGATAACGACTCCATAGAATTTGATACATCAGCCCCAAGACCTTTATTGGATTTGGGTGTCATCGAATTTTTAGGTGAAGCCGGTGCAAATGTTGCTGATCAGTTGATTGGCGGAGATGGTAACGATATTCTAAGGCCTGGTCTTGGTGGAAACCTGATGGAAGGTGGAGATGGAGATGATGTCTATTTTTATGAAAGTGGAATTTCAGATTTTATCTTTGATACAGGCGGCTTTGACGTTTTGCAGATAGCCAACACCAATACTAATGCTGGCAGTATTACCTTTGAAAGAATAAATGGAACCGATTTACGCCTTCAATTTGCAGGAGAGGGTGAACTAACAATTCAAAATCAGTTTGAAGATATCACTTTTGCAAACGGCATCGAGCAAATTCTGGATGCTGACGGAGAGGTTCTTTTCGACCTTCGCTCATTATCCGGTGATGTTACAACGGTTGGATTGGATATCAATGACACCTTGACCGGCATTAATTATGGCGGTGTTGAGTTCAATGACAGGCTTGAAGGTCGTGCCGGGGATGACATTTTGAACGGCGGAGCAGGAGACGATGATCTCCGTGGAGGTCAAGGTAGCGATCAGCTCTTTGGAGGAGATGGAAATGATCTACTAGTTGCGGGAGAGGGCAATAATGATACAGCTGGTATAGATCAGCTCTTTGGAGGGGACGGGGATGATACTCTAACAGGAGATGGTGGAGCTGATTTCCTTGATGGTGGAGCTGGAAACGATAGTTTAAGGGGTGGAAGAGGAAGCGACACTTACATTTACAATGGTGGAGTTGATCTTTTTGATGAGACAGGAGGTAATGGAAATGACATTCTACAACTTTCAGCGGATTACAGCATTGGTGATTTAACTTTTAGAAAACAGATTGAACCGCTAGCAAATATATTTAATCAGATTGAAAATTTGGTCATTTCTATCAATGGAGAAGATGCGATTGTTTTACGTGGTCATTTCTTCTCCCAGACTTCGGGAGCTGGTATTTTTGAAACTTTAAGATTCGAAAATGGTGATCCCGATATACGCTTTAGGGATATTGAGTATGAGACATTTGGCCGGGATGTAGCAGACACTATTGTTGGTATAGAGAGCTTTAGAGGAAGTCAGAACGATACAATTTTTGCACTGGGCGGAAATGATACAATCCGTGATGGAGCGGGTATCATTTATGCAAATTGCCAGCCCTGTGCCGGCTGTTGTAATCAGCATTTCATCCGGGCTATCGCTGAATTTTGCTTGCATCATGGGCACATAAACCGGAGTTTCCGGGAATAATCCGTTAAAATATTCCTCATGATCCGTAACTTTACGACGCTCTTCAAAGCCTTCGGGAATTTGCTGATTTTTTATACTCATGACTGTTTTCTTTTCTAATGTATGAAGAATATAAATGGTTTTACTGGAAATAATACTTTAAAATCGCTTTACGGCATTTGCGGAAGTCAATCCTGATCACCCCAATCCTGTAGAAGGATTTTTCAATTCTCAAGAGGTTGGACGTTTGTTTGGTATAGAGGTAGTCGTGGGGAGAATTAAAAAGGTTCAAAAAAGTTTGAAAAAAACAAAAAAAAACAGGCCCTCTGTGTGGGGCCTGTTTCGTAGATATTTAAAGCTATACTTAATTGTTGTTATAAAATTGCATCTGTTGTGTTGCAGGCTTCGGCTGAACCTTATCCAGCTTTGGCGCTGGGCTTGGGTCAACAGGCTGGGTTTGAATGGTCCCGTTTATAGCCGGCGTGTTACCACCGTTATTGCCATTGTTGTAGCCGTGGATGCCGCCACCATTGCCACCTTGCAAGCCGCCTTGGAGTTGCGGTGTGCAGCGGTGCTTGAAAGTCGCCTGATCCAACTGCTCCCACTGGCTCCACTGATTGCTGCCGTCAAGGTTCTTGAAACGGGCTTCCAGCTTCATGCCATGGCCATGCGTTTTGTTGTTCGCAATCGCCATGTGAGAGTATTGCTGCTGGCTTAACATCTCTTTTAGCGGGAAGCTGAAATCAATGTAGTTATTGCCATTAGCAGGGTTTGATACAATTCCAGACGTCTCAAAGTAGTCATAAGCGCCGTAGAAATTGCTTGTTCCACCTTTGATACGCAAGTCAATCAAGCCCTTTTTCGGTCCAGCAACATTGAAGTTCACGCGGATCTTCGGATTTTGTGCCGGAATACATTTGCCGGTGTAGTGCGGGATATTGGCCTGAAAGCTCGCCCCGTTCAGCTGAAACGGTAAGTTTTCATTTTGTTGTACCTGATTGGGTAGACGTGCTCAAATATTCCCCGCCGCTGGGTTTCATATTTTAAGGCATACCCATGCCAGTCAACTTGTTCAAAAAGGCGTTCCTTTGCCAGTGATTGCAGCACAGTTGGGGCATGCTGACACCAGAATTTGTGAAAAACACTACGCACATTTAACGCCTAATTACATAGCAGATACAATCCGAGCAAACTTTCCACAGTACGATATTGAAGAGGAAGACAGCAAAATCGTAAATATTGTTTAGTCTTATTAACGTCACTCTCGACTTGGTAAAGACGCCAAACCCAATTCCTTTAGAAATTCATTATGTTTATTAGTAGCGTTGGTAATTTCTTTCTCTATCGAAACTAAGCTTTTATGGACTTCTTCAAGGTCAATTTCTTCTTCCAGCTCTACTTTACTGACGTAGCGAGAAATATTCAGATTGTAGCCATGTTTTTCTGTAATTTCTTTAATATTTACCCTGCGCGAATAGCGATCTTCCTCTTTCCGGTATTGATACGTCTCGATGATTTTGCCGATATGATCTTCTGTGCCCTCAGTTCCATCACCTAGATAATTCTGGCGCTTGCCCTTTTCAAAATACTCACTTGCATTGATAAACAAAACATCATCGGGTTTTTTGCATTTTTTCAAAACCAGAATACATACAGGAATCCCAGTTGAATAAAAGAGGTTTGAAGGCAGGCCTATTACTGTGTCAATATGACCGTCATCAATCAGCTTTTTACGAATGCGCTCTTCTGCCCCGCCACGAAAAAGAACACCATGTGGCATAATAATCGCCATTGTGCCTTCGTCTTTCAGATAATGAAAACCGTGCAATAAGAAAGCAAAGTCCGCAGCTGACTTAGGCGCAATTCCGTAATTTTTGAAGCGCATGTCATCCCCGTGTGCATCTGTTGGCTGCCACCTCAGGCTAAACGGCGGGTTCGCGACCACGGCGTCAAAAAATGGTTTTTTAGCTGGGTTTGTTTCACGTAAATAATCCCAATCATTTTTTAGAGTATCTCCATGATAAATCTCAAATTCGGAATCCTTTACGCCGTGAAGTAGCATATTCATACGCGCAAGGTTATATGTGGTGATATTGCTTTCTTGGCCGTAAATCTTT
>JBCCLQ010000163.1:0-4277 GCA_039026795.1 Pseudomonadota bacterium | reverse complement strand
GGGTTTTGGTTGCGGCTTTTGAAGCAGGCTCTTCACGGTCTGAAGCAGAAGCATTGGAGAGATTCATAAAAAGACAAAAGAGCCGCAAGTTGATCGAGCGCTTGGTTGATCCGTCATTTGTACCGGATGGACCATTAGCTCAGCTGGTTAGAGTCCCGCATGTGCGGGATTAATCAGAGGGTCCTTGGACGGTTCGCCGTTGCGATCGAGCCCAAGAGGAGGAGCAAAGCAAAAAACCACTCAAAATGAGTGGTTTTTTTATTATGTATTACCTCTATATTTTACACTCGTCGCTATCGGATAAGTATTACGTTGGTTCCTCATCTGACCCTCGGCGTCGCTTAGTAGAACACAACACATCAGACTTTCTGATCTTCACCTCGAAACACTGTCCCTGGGTTTTAGTTGCGACTTTTGAAGCGGGTTCTTCACGGTCAGAAGCAGAAGCCTTAGAGCGATTCATAAAAAGACAAAAGAGCCGCAAGTTGATCAATCGCTTGGTTGATTCGTCATTTGTGCCGGATGGACCATTAGCTCAGCTGGTTAGCGTCCCGCATGTGCGGGATTAATCAGAGGGTCCTTGGTCGGTTCGCCGCTGCGATGGTTCGCCACTGCGATGGTTCGCCACTGCGACGGTTCGCCGCTGCGACGGTTCGCCGCTGCGATCGAGCCCAAGAGGAGGAGCAAACAAAAACCACTTATTGTGAGTGGTTTTTTATTATGTATTACCTCTATATTTTACACTCTTCGGCATCGGATACGTATTACGTTGGATCTTCATCAGACCCTTGGCGTCGCTTAGTAGAACACAACACATCAGACTTTCTGACCTTCACCTCGAAATACCGTGTATGGGCTTAATAATTTTCATTTGAGAGAAGAGCCGGGTCAGCCCTTTTTCTAATAAAGCCAGAGATAAACCTATTGAATTTAGATCCAAAGACAGTATGTATTAAAATTATTGCTGATATTTTCTGAATGATTTCTTTTCGATACGTACTGTACTTATCATTTCTCTTTTTTATACCGATAGCAGCGGCGGCCCAGGCGGTTGATTCGGTAGCTTCTATCAAAGAATTACAAATAAAAATAGACGAGTCTCGTTATGGCGAACGCTTGAAATGGCTGGACAGTTTGTTAACACTCGTCCACTTTAAGGATCAGTACGATTACGATTCGATAGCTACCGAAACCATTCAATATGCCTTAACGCTTGATTCATTCAATATCGCTGCCAAGCATACCAGTAACCTCATTTATTATAAATCCTATATCCATGGAAAAACAGAGGAAGCGTTGTTACAATTTAAAGCGTTTTTGAAACACGTAGATAACGTAAGCTCAGAAGATTCATTAAAGACCATGCTATTCAATCGTGCAGCAGTTTCTTATACCATGTCCGGGAAGCCGGACAGTGCATTGGTGATATTTAACATGGCAGAGGAATACGCATTAAAATCAGGGTCTGAGCGCCTTTTGGGAGTTGTTTTAGTAGGAAAGGGAAATGCCAGTGGCAGGATTGGTGAATTCTCAGAACCGTCCGTGCTTTACAGAAGGGCACTGACAATTTTTTTAGAAACAAATGATATTTATAATATAATCACTGTAAAAAACAACTTGGCTATTTTGTATAGTCAAAATGCATTTTATCAGGAAGCGCAAAAAGAGCGGCAGGAAGCGATCGAATTATCTTTAAAACACGATGAAAAAGATGTCCTCGCTTGGCTGTATTACAATTCTGCTGCGGATTACCGGATGATGGGGGAGGAGAAAAAGCGCATCCATCATCTTAGGCAGGCTATAGCATACAACACCGGGGAGTACAAACTTCAGTTTGAACCCGTATTGTTATGTGACCTGGTCATTGCGCTGGCAGAGAATGACAGTTTACAAGAGGCAGAAAAGTATTTCAGCGTATTTGAAGGAAAACCCGAAAGGCATACGATGGACGAGCAGCGTTATGTGGAAATGCTAAAACAACTGGCATTGGCAAAAGGGGACCTTGAAAGTTCACTAATATATGCTAAGAAGCACCTGCAACTAGCCGTGACGCACAAAGCCTTCGTAGAGATCATGAATGCAGAAAAGTTTTTAGCAGATGTCTATGATGGCATAGGCGATCAACGATATGCTCAGCAGCATTTACTCAATTACTACCACATCAAAGACTCCCTTTCCAGCATTCAAAACGTAAAATCACTTACCTACTACCAAACCCTGTACGAAACCGAAAAGAGGGACCATCAGATAGAAGCACAAAAAAACGATATCGAATTGTTGGCCTCCGAAAATAGATCAAAGAATCAACTGATGCTATTTGGAGGAGTAGGGTTGCTCGGTGTTTTCAGTATCGTTGTTCTCATCAGAAAAAGAAATGCGGCAAGAAACAAACAGCAGATGTTGGAGAATTTTTCCAGAGAACTCATCAATGCACAGGAAGGTGAACGCACACGTGTTGCGCGTGAGTTGCATGATGGCGTAGGCCAAAGGCTGACACTCCTGACCAGGAAAATAAAAGCAACAGGTAACACAGACCTGAGCCATTTCTCGTCGGGGATTATGGAAGAACTACGGGACATTTCGCGGGGACTGTATCCGGTGACCATCGAAAGTTTTGGAGTTACTTCGGCCATTAAAGCCATGATTGATGAAATAGATGCATATTCAGACATTTTTTTCACCTATGAAATAGACGATGTAGACAAGTATATGAATCGGGTGAATGCCCTGCACTATTATCGCATCATTCAGGAATTACTCAACAATATCGTTAAACACGCTGAAGCCAGAGCCGTTTTTATCGATATCAAAGTCAAAACAAGAAATATCGAAACAACCATCAGGGACAATGGAAAAGGAGTTGAGTATTTTAAGAAATACCCCAAATCGAGTAGCATAGGAATGAAAACACTCGTAGAGCGAGCCAAAATCCTTGGGTCCGACTTTAGAATAGACGCTAAACCCACCAAAGGAACTTCTGTCAACCTAACCATTGCTTGTCCATGAAATGTGCATAAAGGCCATTCACCCTAATCTATGGCAACTGAGGGTGAATGGAGTTTCTCACGAATTTCCCGGCGGGAAACCGCATCTGAGCATTTGAAAGAAAATCATACACATGAAACCAAAAGAAGACATTTCCATTATAGTAGCAGATGATCACCCGATGATATTAAAAGGGCTTTGTTCGGAACTTAAAGCTCACAATTATCACGTCATTGGTCAGGCCACTAACGGCTTACAGGCACTGGAAATCATATTGGCATCGACACCCACATTAGCCTTTTTAGACATTGACATGCCATTTTTAACAGGTTTCGAAGTAATAAAAATGGCTAAGAAGAAACATTCAGCTACTCATTTCATTGTACTGTCTTATCACAAGGAAGTGAGTATGATCCAACAAGCACAAGTATTAGGAATTCAGGGATACTTACTAAAAGAAGATTCCTTTTCAGAGATAGATCGTTGCATCAAATCCGTGTTACAAGGAGATTCTTATTTCAGTTCTTCCATTGCACCGCAAACGTTGACTGGAAGTGAAGATGCACAAAAAAAGCTAAGGAGACTGACCCCTTCAGAAAAGACGGTATTAAAACAAATTGCCGAACAAATGACCACTAAGCAAATCGCCGAGCAATTGTTCGTTTCTACCAGAACCATAGAAAAACACCGAAGCCATATCATTAGCAAGCTAGAGCTGGACAATACCCCCAATGCACTAACTATTTGGGCACTGAAGAATCAGGATACGATTGGTGAATCGTAACGTTCGAAACGTCAGCGTCCACCAGTACCTAGCGCCCGTATGCTTCTCGTTAACTTCTTTTCCTTACGCATACCGTCGCCCCAAAGCAAATAAGCATCGCAACAAATGCCCCTTGTCTTATACGTAGTACTACGAAGTATTGCCGTAGTCAAACGTATTTCAGAACTACCCTCACCGGTCTAAACTTGTAGTTAACTACTTGCTTATGATGCATGCTGTAAATGTCAGATTACCAATGGTTTAGAAGATATCTCCGGGTGATAGGAATGTGCTAGTTGACCGAGGCTTAGCCTCTATGGCGACAGGCCATTCAACGGCTACAGAGCCGGTACTCCCCGTTCGTCTTTTTTGAGTCGATTTTATTGCAAAAATGAGCATCAAAGCAAGCGCAATTTTTTATTCAACTAACAGAATCATGAAAACACCCACTTTACAACAACACTCATTGAAGAAGCCAGAACTTTTAACGAGCGTTTTATTCTCACTAAGTATAAAGGTCATACTTAGT
>JBCCLQ010000162.1:0-4281 GCA_039026795.1 Pseudomonadota bacterium | reverse complement strand
GGGTCTCCTGTCATTTCGAACGAAGGTGAGAAATCTCATAAAACCGAAGGAGATTCCTCGTCGCAAGCTCCTCGGAATGACAACGAAGGGTTGCCGCCCGTATCCGCAAACGCATACACGCTCATCAATGACATGGATACATTGAACGAATGGATCGAAAAATCTTACAAAAGCGGCACGATCACCGTTGATACAGAAACAACAGGCCTCACTCCTGCAAAAGCTGATCTGGTGGGTATTTGCCTGTCCTACGGCGTTGGTGTCGGCGCTTATATCCCGATCGGCCATCAACAAGAAGTCGATTTGCTTGGTGAAAATAAGGACGACACACCACAGCTTAAAATGGATGACGTTATCGCCGCGCTCAAACCGCTTTTGGAAGATGACACAGTTTTAAAAATCGCGCACAACGCCAAATATGACTGGCAGATTTTGAAAAAGCACGGCATCGATATGCACCCTGTCGATGACACGATTCTGATCTCTTATACGCTTGATGGACATACGCACGGCCACGGCATGGATGCGCTGTCTACCGAATATATCGGTCACACGCCAATCAAGTACGAAGACGTCGCTGGCAAAGGCAAAAAACAAGTCACCTTCGATAAAGTCAAAATCGAAGATGCTCTAACCTACGCCGCCGAAGACGCGGAAATCACACACCGCCTCCACCACATTTTCAAGCCGCGCCTTGCGCAGGAAAAAATGATGAGCGTGTATGAGGATATCGAACGCCCACTTGTTCCCATCATTGGGCAAATGGAACTGCATGGCATTAAAGTTGATCCTGCCATTCTCAAAAAAATGAGCAACGACTTCGCCAAAAAGCTCGTTGACCTCGAACAAGACATTCACAAAGAAGCCGGTACACAATTCAACATCGGCTCGCCGAAACAAATCGGTGAAATCCTGTTTGATCAAATGGGGCTTGATGGCGGTAAAAAAACCAAAACGGGACAATGGTCAACAGATGTCGAAGTGTTGGAAACATTGGCGGCTGAAGGTCATGAGTTTGTACAAAACATTCTGGACTGGCGCGGTCTCTCCAAACTCAAATCGACCTATACCGATGCGTTGCAGGAACAAATCAATTCAGCCACAGGCCGTGTGCACACGTCTTATCACATGACGGGCACCAGCACGGGGCGTCTCGCCTCCAGCGATCCGAACTTACAAAATATTCCGATCCGGACTGAAGATGGCCGCAAAATCCGTGAAGCTTTTGTCGCTGAAGACGGACATGTTCTGTTGGCTGTCGACTACTCACAAGTCGAACTCCGTTTGGCGGCTGAAATGGCAGGTGTCGAAGCGCTGAAAAAAGCATTCGCCGACGGCATTGATATTCACACGCTGACTGCCGCTCGTGTCTTCGGCATTGATCAAGATACGGTGACACCGGATTTACGTAGACAAGCCAAGGCTGTGAATTTTGGAATCATCTACGGCATTTCGGGCTGGGGCTTGGCAAAACAACTGGGATGCGATCCGAAAGAAGCAAATGATTTTATCAAACGCTATCTCACCGCCTTCAATGAAATTCAAACATACATGGAAGATAAGAAGGAAGAAGCGCGCAAACACGGCTTTGTAAAAACATTATACGGACGCAAATGTTACACGCCTTACATCAATGCGAAGATTCCAGCGCAACGATCCGGCGCCGAACGCGCTGCCATCAACGCACCGCTACAGGGCACGGCAGCAGACATCATGAAACGCGCTATGATCAAAGTGCCCCGCGCATTGGCCGAAGCCAATCTCTCCGCCAAAATGCTGCTTCAGGTACATGATGAATTGATTTTCGAAGTGCCGGAAAAAGAACTGGAAGACACAGCCGCGCTTGTGAAAGAGACCATGGAAAACGTCTCCAAACTCTCCGTGCCGCTCATCGCCGAAGCAGGGCACGGCTACTCCTGGGACGAAGCGCATTAATCAAAATGGTATCCGAAATCGTGGTGTAAATATCGCGCACATATTTGCTTCAGATAGTCCCAATCCTCATCGCTGTACCAATCACGTGACTGACGATCTTCAATATTGACAGTGCGTTCATATTGCGTTTCTGATGGATCCAAACGCTTTTTCATTTCCTTTTTAGAAGAGCGCTGTAACGCAGTGTCCAAAATCTCATCGCTCATGTCTTCAATTCCAACTTGTTTGGCAATGGCTTTGAAGTTTTGCTCTGGGTCAGCTTTCAAATCCTCATACCGCAGCGGCATCACATAATCTGGTGCAGCTTTAGCCACTGCGCCCCATGCATTAAAAAAACGAATAATGCCCCATATCGTTTCCACATTGTGGGTGCGCTTCACGTCTGATCGTAAATACTCCGAAAAACTGACTCCCTCATGCCCATAACGTTTGTCGATATACTCACCTTTATGCTTTTCATAAAGTGACACCAGCAAATCGACAGGATTACGCGCCACGGAAATACAACGCGGTATATTCAGTGTTTTATACGCTGCAGGTACTCGCATCACATAATGCGGATGGCTATGTGTAATCACAACTTGCGGAATATGATCATAGACTGGTTTGCTTTTAGGATGACCTATAATGGAGTCATCCATGATATGCTCCGGCTCCGGCAGATCATACATCTGCACCAAAACATGGCTTAGCGTATATTTAATCCAGTGCGTCCCTGAATTTTTAGCAGTAGCAATATGTGCATCAAAGCGATTGTGTTTAATAACAGTAGGGTTAAATAACTGCCGATTAAAGGCCAACCAAGCCATATACCGATCATATCGTAATGTATTCATGATCTATCTCATAAACTGACCGGCAGCGACCATGCGCCCCGTTTGCGTATCTTGGGCAAAAACTGCAAATCCGGTTTGAGAGTCCGTCAACTGTGGTGAAACCGCAATGCGCTTCTCTGTACCATCCCAATTACCCTGCTCATTCAAACTATTTAGAATATTGGCGTACACCATATTTTTCCCTTTATTGGCTCCTGATGCGATTGTAACTCTATGAGGCTTATCAATTGTTGCCATCCAAAGTTTGGCTTGCCGGCCTGACAAATCCTGAGGCTTCAAGCTCACTTCAAAAACGCCTTCGGCACGCCGTGTAATGTCAATTTCATCAATGCGATCCGCCCGCCCTTTTACAAGTGCAGCGGAGATTTTTTCTGCCTGATATCCAATCACATCCATATGTCCATTCACAACCATTTGTGGTGTGTAATGCGTACCACCGCCAAACATGCCGACATACTCTGTTTGACGATCTGTGCAAAACGGTTTGGATAAAGCCCCTTCTTTCACATCGAAATAATCGACATGGCAGTTCAGCGCTATCACATCGCGCATTTTTGCAATATCGCCCATAATTTCATCAGCCTTAGGGCAAAAAGCGCAAGCCTGTGATGAAAAAAGCTCAACAACAACAGGTGTTTGCGCTTCAATCGTAATATTTTGCGCTGAAGCAGGAAAACTTAAAAAAATCAGCGTTAACAAAGCCTTAAGCCCAAATGAAATATAATTATGGTGATATTTTGTATTCGGTTTTACGGGGAAAGCATTCATTATGCGTATTGTCTTATTTTTAAGCTGTTTGGCGTTATCGGCATTCATTGCTTTTACATCTTTATCAGATGTCCGCGCGGAAAGCCAAGCGGTTAAAACCGAAAATGCCATCACACAAAACATATCCGTTGATTATGCAGAACCTGTCCATGCGATCATTGAAAAGCAGCTGCGTGCCTTTCGCGAAAAGGATGCTGAAAGAGCTTATAAATATAACTCTTCGACTTTCCAATCACGCTACCGTGATGAAGAACATTTCCTGACAATGATGCGCCTCACCTATAATCCTTTGACGTCACACAAATCATACAGTTTCCTCGATCAATCCGAAATCGGGGACACACTGATTCAAAAAGTCAGCATGGTGAATAAAGACGGTTCATCCGTCATCATGATGGTATATTTGAAACAAAACGAGCGCGGTACATGGATGATTGATGGCTACACACTGCTCGATTCCGAAGACGCCCAACCTATTTAAAGCCTATTTAATATTCGACTTTATCTGCGCAATATCTTCACGCAAGGCTCGCACCTCTGCGAGTAAGAGCTCTCTGTCTTCATGGCCTTCCTGTCGGACAGCTTCCAAATCATCATGACTGTTTATGCGGTCTTCCTGCTGCATCGCATCGACAATAATACCGATAAACAGGTTCAGGACGGCAAAGGCTGTCACAATAATAAACGGAATAAAAAATAACCACGACCATGGATATAAATTCATGGTGGGTCGTACAATTGT
>JBCCLQ010000161.1:0-4303 GCA_039026795.1 Pseudomonadota bacterium | reverse complement strand
TCTGCACACCTTATGAATTTCGTGAAAAAATTGTTAAAGGGGGATTAGTCCAGAAGCATACAAATACTTACGGTATTCCTCAAGGAACACCGATATCAGACCTTTTGGCAAACGCATTTTTATTTGACTTTGATGTTCAAATGAAGACGTATGCAGAGAGTAAAAATGGCACATATTTTCGGTATTCAGATGATATATTACTAATATTACCAGGCAATGGAAAAGCAGCATATGCGGCATTCGTTAAGGCACGACGTGAAATCAATAACATTGGTACTGAACTTATTTTAAAAGAGCAAAAAACAGAGATTGTGTGTTTCACGCCTAAAAATACTATACATCGTTGTTATTCATTAAAACTAAGTGCTGATAGCTACGAGCAAGAAAAATACTCCCCAAACGATGGGCTTTCCTATCTAGGTTTCCGTTATGATGGAAGAAATGTTTATCTGCGCAATTCAACAATTACGACCCTAAGAGGTAAGATTGCCCGAACATGCAAAGCCACTGCATTCAACCACGTTCGTAAACATAAGAATAAAAGCGTTGATTGGTTACTAGAACGAAGCCCAGTTGGAAAAGTGAAGCAGCAATTTTTGAACGTAAAAGATTTCGATCCCCTCGTTGCTAAAGCAGTTAATTCAGGAAATTCACCTTTTAAATTAATGACATTTCTAAGCTACGCTAAAAGGGCAAGGGCCATTTTTGGGAAAAAAGGAAAACCGATTCTCAAACAGTTGCGAAACATCAATTCTGATATTGAAACAAAACTGCATAAAGAAATACGCTCCAAAGCATATGCTGAGACTTTAAATGTGACTAGAAATAGAAATATCAAAATCTGATTTTGCAGTTGGCTACACTGCAAGCATAATCTGAATATCCTCTTTTTTATATATTTGTTGTGTCTATCACTTTTGTGCATATGCCTAAAGTTAGTTCTAAAAAAGCTTTCTAAGCATTGACCTTAAAAGTGATTTTAGGCTAGTCAAATCAGTACACATAATGGACGTTATCCATATTTCTTAATGCGTTGCATACCATATAAATCAATGGTTTAGCGGAAAATTTTAAGCCCGAATAAGGCCTCTCGACCGCACCATCTCGTTTAAGCTACCGTTTCGCTACTTTAGGGCGCCTGGACAGCTTTGCGAGTTAAGTGAGCAATTTCCTCTTTATTCTAGGCTGGCGTAATGGTTACACCACTGCCGCCTTCATCCTTTATGTTTGAAAGTCGCTTGACGAAAGCAAGCTTGAGCACTGTTTTTTCTTGCAAAGGCAGGTGATTTCTCTCAAGTAAATAAGAATTGTTCTCATGGAGAGCATTCATCTCTCTAAACTCATAGTTATGGGGTGTTGATCCTGCTCCATCTATACACGCTGAAGAAGCGAGCGAAAGGCGGTCGTCCTAGGCTTGGTCAATATGGAAGATAATTTTAGTACATATACAGATCATTTTGACTTTGGCGTCAATGATGTCACGACAACAGCGCCTCTGAGCAGCGATAATAAAACTACGACGCCTATGACAAAGTCAGGCAAGTTGGAACAGCTCTATCGTGAACATGCCCCAGTTCTATCGGCAAAATTACGCAAGACCTTTGGTGATGGTCCGCCTGACCCTGATGATCTAACTCAACAGGCTTTTCAGAAGCTACTTGAGCGCGCTGACACATCCGATATATCAAGCTTGAAAGGGTTTTTGTGGTGTACGGCGCGAAATTTGTTATTCAATGATAAGCGTGATCGGGGGGCACGGTCGCGATATGATTTTGAGATCGAGCATTTGTTTTTCCCCAATAGGGGGGCCGAATCGACCCCTGAAAGTGTCTTAGGGGTGAAAGAGGAATTGTTCGTGATCAATCGTGCTTTTGGCGAAATGCCTGAGAAACGTCGCCTTGCATTTATTTTGCATCGCATAGACGGACTATCTGTGTCCGATGTGGCGCGGCGTTTGCGAATTGGGCGAAGCCCGGCCCGTCGACACATTCTGCGGGCGATGGAAGACATTCAGGTTGCTTTGGCAGAGCTACGCTCTGGTGACTTGCCATGATAGCAAAGGACAGTGACTATCGGCAGATCGTTGAGATTGCTCAGGATTGGCGTGACCGGATTCAAAATGGTCACCCCTCCGATGAGGAGATGGCCGCATTTCAAGCCTGGCTTGAGCAGGATACCCGCCATCAGGAAATATATGAGCAGGCTGAAATTTATTGGGCTGCATTCGACTATTTTCGCCCAGAAGATGTAGAGGATAAATATCGCCGCCGCAGTTTTGGGCTTTGGTTGAGTGATATGCTGCACCAAACGAGCTCTCTTTTTGCTGAAACGAGAGTGAAATTTGTAACGACGATGGCGGCTTTTGCGAGTGTTGCCTTCTTAATCATCTTTATACAACATCTATCAAGTAACAACATATCAACACCAGTTGAAGCGCAGACCATTCTTGCCAGCTATAGCGCTGGGGTTGGGGAGACGCAGCGAGTGGAGTTAAGCGATGGGACCATTGCGACCCTTGGCGCTGACACAAAATTGAACATAGAATATTATCCTGATAAGCGCGTGGTGC
Organism: Pseudomonadota bacterium; assembly: GCA_039026795.1. Classification (GTDB taxonomy): domain Bacteria; phylum Pseudomonadota; class Alphaproteobacteria; order Micavibrionales; family Micavibrionaceae; genus JAUHXT01. The sequence continues at coordinate 1,734 of JBCCLQ010000161.1, read as the reverse complement.
ACATTGAAAGCGGCGCAGCCCTTTTCGATATTGTGAGTGAAGAGGCGCGACCCTTCTCAGTAAAAAGCAACGGTCTAATCGCAACAGCGCTTGGAACAGTATTTGAAGTTCGCAGTAATGGTGGGGTGATGCGGGTTGGTGTTGCTGAGGGGCGGGTGCTGGTGAGCCACCCTCAAATCATTAACGGTGAGGTCAGCGAATTTGTCACCCGCAGAGAGTTACAGGCGGGGCAACAAATCGCTGCCACGAAGAGACACGGTTTGCGTCGTGTGGAGAGCATCTCTCTTGAGCGTGTGGGCGCTTGGCGGCAGGAGAGGCTCATTTACAAAGGGGCGACGCTTGCGGAGATCGTCGCCGATGCTAATCGCTATTCGCGGAAGGATATTCAACTAAAGGACATATCGTCAGAGATTCTGGCTAAAGAAATCAATGCTTCCTTCCATGCATCTGACATTGACGCAATGATAGGGGCTTTGCCGGACCTATACCCTGTCACTATTGATGAAAGCATAGAAAATATGGTGCATATTCGGCCTCGCTCATAAGTCTTAGCTTTAAGGTGGGTTAATTTTTTTTGAACTTTTTTCAAAATGAGGGGGCCAAATTCCCTGTCCAGCGTGTCCAATTTATGGATGTCGCGAATGCAAACTATTCGCGCTATAAGAACGTAACAAGGTGTAAACTATGCAAAAACAATCACCTAAACGATGGGGACGTCTATCTCTCACCGCGGCCGCTTCATCACTTGCCATTATGGCGGCCACACCTGCCGTACTGGCGCAAGACATAAGTGCCGCGACAGAGCAGCAACAAGTCGATATTCCAGCTGGGCCGCTTGATGATGCCTTAATCACCGCGGCTGAACTTTTTGGCGTCACCATCATTGCGCCGAGTGAGTTGGTGAGCGGGAAAAGCTCATCGGCGATCACGGGGGCCTTGAACGCGAGCCAAACAATTGACCAGCTTTTATCTGATTCCGATTTGGCCTTTAGCCTAAGCTCAACGGGCGCTTATGTCGTATCAAGAAATACGGCAGGGGAAGCCCGCGCACGAGAAAACCTCTCACCAGCGGCTCAGGATACAATTGTGGTAACAGGGGAGAAATTCCAGCAATCACTCGTCGATAGAATACCCATCCTTCCCCAGGAACTTCCCTTTGTATTGAATGTACTTGACCGAGATTTTCTAGATGCGCGAAACTTCACGCGCCCTGCGGAAGCTCTAACAACCTTGCCTAATGTTCAGCTTATCAATGATCGTGTTGGCTCTGGTGGGTTAAGATTTTCATCTCGAGGATTTGAAGCGCCTATTCTTGTGGACAATCGAAGACAGGCAGAATTTGGCGGCTCTGGGGTGCGAGATGATTCATTCGTTGAGCGCTATGAAGTCTTAAAGGGCCCAGCTTCTATCGCCGTAGGGCCGGCAAGTACCGGCGGTGTCATCAACACGGTAACGAAATCACCTGAGGCAGATCGTTTTACTGATCTAATGCTACGGGTTGATCAATTTGGAAGCCTGAGTGGTGAGTTTGACGTAAACTTTGGTGAAGAGGTGGGGCCGGATTTTGTGCTGTTTCGCGTTTCCGGTGCGGCCAGAAGCTTTCAGTTTGATGCAGATGAAACGAAACGCGACGAATTTGCTATTCGGCCCGTAGCGATTTTTGATGTGACTTCAGCAACAAGCCTGAAAGTAAGTGCTTCCTATTATGAGCAAGAGTTGCGCAGAAATACAGGC
>JBCCLQ010000160.1:0-4331 GCA_039026795.1 Pseudomonadota bacterium | reverse complement strand
GCCAATTTGTTGCAGCAATTTTATCACGGATCAAAGCCGTCGCCGTTGGAGTATCAGGAATACGTAAGAGTGCTTCGGCCATCGACATGAGCGCCAAACCTTCTTCGGTATCCAAACCATAGTGCTGAAAAAAACTTTCGAGATCAGTCGATTTACGCTTTGCGTTGCGCACCTGCGCAATGAAATCAGCCGTATCTTCGCTCACCTTTTTCGCACGCTGTTCATTCCAATCCAAAGCCGAAATCAGCGAATGTACGCAGTCTTTTTCGGGTTTGAGATAATGGCTTGAAAGATTTGGTGTCATAATTCGTCCATTAGGCGTTGCAGGGCGTGCCTAATAGTCTATATCATCTTGTGCCATGGCAACAGATTTGTTCTCACATTCAGAAAAGCAGGCTGAGCAAAAACAATCCGCGGGCAATGTTCCGGAAATGAGTGTTGGCGATTTAGCCAATTCTGTAAAACGGACTTTGGAGCAATCCTTTGGACGCATCCGCGTCCGTGGTGAGTTTACCGGATTGAAGCTTGCAGGTTCCGGCCACTTGTATGGCGACCTGAAGGATGAAAACGCGGTTATCAATATCGTGTGTTGGCGCAGCACGTTGGGACGGCTGTCCGTGAAACCCGAAGATGGTTTGGAAGTTATTATTACGGGTAAAGTATCAAGCTATCCGAAAAGCTCGCGTTATCAGTTGATTATCGAATCCGTGGAAATGGCGGGTGAAGGCGCGCTTTTGAAAATGTTAGAAGAGCGCAAAAAGAAATTAGCAGCGGAAGGGTTGTTCGCGCCAGAGCGCAAAAAGCGCCTGCCCTATTTACCCGAAGTGATTGGTGTTGTCACATCACCGTCCGGTGCTGTTATTCGCGATATTATGCATCGACTGGATGATCGTTTTCCACGTCATGTTTTGTTGTGGCCCGTCATGGTGCAAGGGGACGGAGCCGCAGATCAAATTACAAATGCTATTCGTGGTTTTAATGCGATTGACGGAACAGGACACGTTCCAAAACCTGACCTGTTAATTGTTGCACGTGGTGGTGGATCGTTAGAAGACCTGATGGCGTTTAATGAAGAAAATGTCGTGCGTGCGGCAGCGGATAGCGGCATTACACTGATTTCAGCAGTCGGGCACGAAACAGATACGACATTGATTGATTATGCAGCCGATCAGCGCGCACCAACACCGACAGGAGCGGCAGAAATGGCCGTCCCCGTCCGCGCCGATCTGCTGGCCTGGGCGTTGCAGCAGCAATCTAGGATGGCACAAGCATTGAACCGCAGCGTATCCGAACAGAAAAATATTCTGGCATCGCAAATCGCGAGACTGGGTGATCCGCAAAAATTACTGGATGCAAAACAACAGACCATCGATTTTATTTCTGACAAATTCTCATCTTTGCTGCGTTCTTTTGTGCAACAAAAACAATCAAGCTTATCCGTCATAGCTGGACAATTGAAAGCCCCTTCTTATGCGCTGGAACGCTCGCAAACAGCTATGGATAATGCATTTTCAAATTTGATGCGCGCACAAAAACTAAATTTGGAAAAACAAGATCAACGATTGCAGCAAACAGCGCGTTTGATGGATAGCCTATCTTACGAAAAGGTTCTGGAGCGAGGCTTTGTGGTCGTTCGAGACAAAAATGGAAAAGTCCTGTCCAAAATTTCAGACATTAACGATGACCAAGATGTTGTGATGCACTTCAAAGATCAGAAAAAAGCAGAAGCAATCATCACAAAGACAGATAGTTAATCGATATCCATCGTATTACCATCGTGTATTTGCGAGACTTGAGGACGTGTACGGTCACTTAAAACAATTTGCAAAGCATTGAGTAGCTGATCTATAGGGTCCAGAAGACGCTCAGCGTCCAAAACGATGCGCTGCACCTGATTGATCGCATCATCAATCAATAAGTCTCTTTCAAGAGTCACATATTCGGGATCTGCTGATATATCATTATAAAGTTCTACAGCGTCTTTAGCGAACTGCGTGCCTAATAATTCGAGTTTATCGGTGTTTCCATCGAAAACCGAACGTGCCAATGAAGGTCTCTCCTGTACCATTTCTGTGCTTGTTTGATATTTGTGCGACTTACCAGACGATTTAGCGCTATTCAAACCTGATAAAACGTCCCTATTAATCACAAGAAATGCTTCTATCTTTCCTTTATTGGCCATCAATTCACCTTCCAGCATAGCAGCTACAACGAATTTTTCACGTTTGCGCATCCTATCTTCCTGGGAACGCGTCAAAGCCATGCTCTTTTTCACAAGCACCTCAATTTTATTAAATCCGCGCAACATAAACAGGCTTAGCAGTAAGAGTGTAAAAAGAGAGCTGCCGACTGCGATAACAATAATCGGGAGCATTTCATTCGCGTTAGCTATGGCTATAGGCGCATTGATTGGAACCATACTTAGGCTATCGGACCAAATACCCTCTTTTCGGGTTTTTGCGACTTGTTCGAGCGCGCTATAGCTTTGTTCAAAAGACGTGCCTATAACGCTTTGCCTTTGCACAACGGCAAAACCTTGTTCCAGCATGACAGATGCCAAATCAATGTCCTGAAAGTTTTTACAACGAGCGAATGTTTGGCCTGTTCGTTTGTTCACGACTTCGCATTTTACCGGCTTATCTGCGATCAAATCGTCCATTGCGGAACGACCGCGTAAAGATAAAGGCGTTGCCTTTACATGGGCGGCTTCTATACCCCACAGTGTAACCCGATATCGGCTTGTGATAAGGGTTTGAGCATCCTGAGCCGTCGCTTTGGAGGTAAAAATCTCTTGCTGAGAAGCATCCTGAGCCCATGTGGGCTGAATGATGAAAAAGCAGGTTAGAAGAGAAAAAACTATATATTTCATAGTGTTATAAATAAATTAAAAAACTAAATTTTATTTTAACAGAGCAGCGAAAGAAATAAAAAAGCGTTTTTCGGCTTTTTGCTCTATAATAGAAGGTATTATGCGCATTTTATTGAAAGAATTGATGGATAAATTGGGGGTTGGCTACGTTCTGTCCCCATACGAAAATTCTTTATGGTCTGTTTACGATGATGAACAGAGCATGACATGTAGTGCTGAAGTGCGTATGGGCCCTGACGGAGATGAGTTAGAGGCCGAATTACAGGTGTTATACGATGATATACCTCCGGAAGGTAAAGAGCCTCTGGAGCAAGTTTTCTCAGCATTTTTTAAACCGGCCGTGGGCTCAAAAGAAAAATGGGAGAGCACATACATCAAGATCAAAGGAAAAGGAAACGACGAAGACGTATATGAGTGGGAAGAAAAAGCCTGCAGATTCTTCGATGCGTGTGTTCAAGAGTTAAAAATGGGTGTTATGCCTGACATAGAAGCCATTTTAGAGAAAATCATGTCTGAAAAAGAGCGATTCTCTGATCAATATGGTGGTGGTGGCAGTAAAGCTCCTAAAATTCAGGCCAACCAGTTATTGGGCATGAAACACGGCCGCGGTATGTAATTCAAATTACGCCTGAACAATCTCAGCAACAATAATTCCGTAATTTGTAGCAATTTCAGAAAGTCCTCCCTCAACAGGTTCGGCTAAAGCACGAAACATCCATTTAGGGCCTACACGCTCCATCTCAGCAACAATCATTGCCTGTGCTTCTCCCATGTTTAATTCTTCACCTTCAAGTTCGAAACGGAACAATTCATGGGTGCTATCCGTATTCACGAACCGGAAGTAGACATTTTTCACATCATTAAAGCTATGCCCCAGCATTTCTTCATCGTGAATGGAAATCACAAACACAATTTTCACAACATCAAATGTTAGCTTAGTGAGTTGAATATTGACCGTTTCATCATCGCCCTCACCTGCACCTGTTCTGCTATCACCGTCGTGAATAACAGACCCTATCCGATCTTCATGATTGTTGTAAAAAATGAAGTCTTCATTCTCCCGTGTTCTGTCATCCTTATCGAGAAGGAAAACACTTGAATCCAAATCAACTGGAAGGTTTTCAAAGTTTTTAAGGTCCCAACCCATACCAATGAGAGCATGAACAAGCGTCGGATCCATTTCCGACAAATCGACTTCTTCACCTTTTTTAATACGGCTCACAGATGCGCCATACATGACTTTATCATGATCAATCTCAGGCAGATCATCATCTATGACATCGTCCTTTTTCTCCGGCTCAGGCGCCATATCCATATCAATAGGTTTTATATCGTCTTCGCTCATTGTTTCCACTGAAGCTTAGATTGAAATACTATCTTGTAAGTATAACGCATAAATTGCTGCGATATATAAAAAGTAAATGGTCAGGAATACTATCCCTATGGGTTTATTGATTTTTTT
>JBCCLQ010000159.1:0-4340 GCA_039026795.1 Pseudomonadota bacterium | reverse complement strand
TAAGCGTATACAAAACGATACGGCTTTACGGGATAAAATTGTTGAAAACGGTTTGGAAAACTATGAACAAAACTTTACCCGTACCAAGTCCGTTCAAAACTATCTGGAATATTATCTGGAATGTTTGAAGGCGGAAGAGATTATTGATTAACGCGTTTCAACCGAAACAATTCAAACAATAAAATCCCAACCAATATAAATGCACCTGCCTGATGCAATGTCGCCAACGGAATCCAGACTTGTGATAGCAACGTCGCAATGCCTAAACCGACTTGTGTAATGACCATCCCCGCCAGTGCCCAGCTTTGAATGCGTAAAGCGAAGGCAAAAACAAACAATCCGGTGAACATCGCAATCCAGCGATGAGCAAACTGCACCCAGCCATGGTCATTCAAAATATCGGGTGATCCGGACGGAAACACATCGCCATTCATCAATGGGAAAGAGTTATAGAGCAAACCCGCGTCCAGCCCCGCGACAAACGCGCCCCACACAACTGTGATCGACAAAAACCCCAGTGAAGTCCAGCCATGTCGTCGCACGCAAAACACGGCTTCTTTTTTATTCAACTCTAATAAATCAAAGGCCAGCCAGAGTAACGCTCCGAAAATCACAAAAGCGAGCGATAAATGCGCTGCCAATCGGTAATGCGATACGGACGGGCGTTCAACAAGGCCGCTTTGCACCATATACCACCCCATCAGGGCTTGGCATCCAACCAAAAGCCCAACGCCGAATATCTTGAGCGTGTATCCCTGCGGTATTATTTTTTTGAGCGCAAAGATCAAAAGCGGAATGGCGAGTGCCGCGCCAATCATCCGCCCCCAAATCCTGTGAAACCACTCCCAGAAGAAAATGAATTTAAAATCTTCGAGGGCCATGCCCGCATTAATTTTTTGGTATTCCGGGCTTTGTCGGTATAGGTTGAATTCTTCCAACCATTGCTGTTCGGATAAGGGCGGTAAAATTCCGCTAACGGGTTGCCATTCCACCATACTCAAGCCACTGCCTGTCAGGCGCGTAATCGCGCCGATCACGGCCATGGTCAACACCATGGCGGCCACACCAAACAACCAGTATGCTATCGTTTTATTATGCGCAGACATTGACAAATCACTCATGAGAAGCATTTATATCGCGTGATGAATAAAACAACAGCTGAAAATCACAAAACAGATGTCATTATTATCGGCGCGGGGCCTGTCGGCCTGTTTGCCGTGTTTGAGCTTGGGCTTTTGGATATGAAGGCGCATCTGATTGATATTCTGGATAAACCCGGCGGTCAGTGCGCGGAATTGTATCCTGAAAAACCGATTTACGATATTCCGGGTTATCCCGTGATTTCCGGGCAAGAGCTGACAGATCGTTTGATGGAGCAAATCGAACCGTTCAATCCGACGTTTCATTTGAACCAAATGGCCGAAGGGTGCGAAAAGCTGGAGAACGGCAACTGGCAGGTAATCACGGACGAGGGCACGACCATAGAAGCGCCCGTTATTGTGATCGCGGCCGGCGGCGGTTCTTTTATGCCCAAAAAGCTGAATGTACAAGGGGCAGAAGACTTTGAAGGGCAATCTCTCTTCTATGCCGTACGCAAGCGAGATATGTTCAAGGGCAAGAATATTCTAATCGCGGGCGGTGGTGATTCCGCGCTCGACTGGGCAAACAATTTACAACCTGATGCTGCGTCTATGACGCTCGTGCACAGACGCCCTGAATTCCGCGCCGCACCTGACAGCGTCAAAAAATTCATGACCATGGTGAACAAAGGGGATGCCAAACTGGATTTGGGTCAGATTGCAGACATTCACGGCGCAAACGGTCAGATCGAGTCTGTGACGATCAAGCCCAAAGAGGGCGAGCCGTACAATGAAGCTTGCGATACCCTGCTTGTGTTCTATGGGCTCACTATGAAATTGGGGCCTATTGCGAATTTCGGGCTGAATCTGGATCAAAACCTGATCCCCGTTGATACCGAAAAGTTCGAAACCGATACGCCCGGTATCTTCTCAATCGGTGACATCAACACCTATCCAGGTAAGTTAAAACTCATCCTTTCGGGCTTCCATGAAGGTGCGTTGATGGCGCAGGCGGCATTCCGGTATGTCTATCCCGATAAAAAACTGCGCTTCCAATACACAACATCCTCAACATCCTTGCAGGAAAAACTTGGCGTCAGCGATAAAGCCGCTTAAGTTTCTTCCCATGAATATTCTCATCGTAGGCGGTGGTGCGATCGGCACGACATATGGCTCGTATTTATCCAAGGCGGCGGACAGCGTCACGCTTTTGGTACGTCGCGATGATCACGCGAATGCTGTAAATAGCGGGCCGATTACGATCCATTACCCCGATAAGACTGAGGAATACACACTCAAAGCCATTACTGAAGCCACAGCTGATCATAATTTTGACCTGATTGTATTCTGCACAAAAGTCTATGATCTGGAAAACGCATTTGAAAAAGCGCGCCCGGCCGTAAAGCCCGATACATGGGTTATGTCCATTCAAAACGGGGTACAGCATTATGACCTGCTACAAAAAGCGTTCCCCGATAACACCACAATTGGCGCTATATCCTATTCCGGTCTCAATCGCAAAGATGACGTAAATATTACATCCGCCGGAACCTTCCGCACGGTCATCGGCGATAATGAAGGCGAAATGGATGATGTTTTGAATGCGCTGAAAGCTGTGTTCGATAAAGCCGAGATGACCTGTGATATCGAAGTTCCTATCAAAAATGCGCTTTGGCAAAAACAAACACTCACGTCAATGCAGCAGGCGTTAGCCTGTTTAACGGGAAATTCTTTCGGTGAACTTCTAGCCAGCGATCACTGTAAAACAATCGCAAGAGAAGTGTTTGAAGAAGTACAGGCGGTCGCCAAAACGCAGGACGTGAATTTACCTGATGAAATGTGTGATACAGTGATGAACAACTGGGCGCGCATTCCAACGCATTACCCGTCCATGGTTGCTGATTTTAAAGGCCAGCGCCGTACAGAAATTCACATGGCCAATGGTTATATTGTGGAGCTGGCTGAAAAAGGGGGCATCAAAGCTCCACTCAACAAAGGCCTATATCATTTGATTTTGGCGATTGAGGAGGCTCGAACCTAACCATGGCTACTTTCGATATCGTCACGGCTGCCGGTAACGGCTATACAAAAGTCTGGGAAGAGCGCCATTATCTCATTGGCCTTGCTCTCGTACCCATCATCATAAAATTCGCATGCTTTGTGACCATGATCTCGATGGATGTCGATGACAATCATCTGCGTGCGGCATTGATTATGTTACCTGCCTATTTTGCGGAAGGCTGGATGCTCGCGCATTGGGTTCGTCTGATTACCTTGGGGCAGCGCTGGCCGTTTCGTCCGACAGGTGACGATGATAAGGACATGGCGGCTTTGAATGACCGCGCGCGCGGTGTTTTGAGCGGTATGATTATTTTTGTCCTGATTCAAATGATCATCACGGCGCTTTGGGCTTGGGTCACGACTTTGCCGGTCGATGAAGAGGCACTGAAAGCACCAACGATGGAAATGCGTCTGATGAGCGTTGCCGTTTTTGTATTCATGTTATGGGGTTTTCGTTTTCTCTGGTTCTTCATTCCGGCCGCGGCCAATTACTCCATCAAAGAATTCATGAAAGATATTGGTCATCCCAAGCTTTCCTTATACATGATCGCAGTTTGGCTGGTCTGCGTGGTTCCGGGATTTGCGCTCATGATGGGCTTTACGCTCCCGCTTTTGCTAAGCGAAGGTGAAGACATTCCAACAGCTGTACAATTTGGATCTGCAGGTGTGCATGTTGTTTTGGAAGCGGTGATTAACCTTCTTGCGACAGCAGGCATTGCATATGGCCTGAAAGATATGTATTCCTCTCGAAACGGGAAAACATCATGAAAATCATCGTCACTGACTTTGAAGGAAAAGATCACGAGTTGGATGCACTGGAAGGCTGGCGTGTTATGGAGATTATTCGTGATTACGGTCTGCCGATTAAGGCGGAATGCGGCGGTGCTTGTTCTTGTGCCACTTGTCATGTTTACGTTGACGATGCGTGGGTTGGTAAGCTAATCCCGAAAACGGATGACGAAGAAGATATGCTTGATGAAGCCTATGATGTGCAGGATAATTCCCGCCTGTCTTGTCAGATTTTAATGAACGCGGAGCTGGACGGCCTCAAAGTAACGCTCGCCCCAAACCCGGAGTAATGAATGACCAATACTGCTCTGAAAAAAGATGAACGCTTTGATGTCGAAACCCATTTCGGTTTTGGTGAAAACTGGGCGGATTACGCACAGCATATTTCAGAACACAAAATCCAAAAGGCAT
>JBCCLQ010000158.1:0-4370 GCA_039026795.1 Pseudomonadota bacterium | reverse complement strand
GATCGCTTTTTGCCCGATAAAGCTATTGATTTGATTGATGAAGCGTCATCACGTTTGCGCATGCAGGTTGATAGCAAACCCGAAGAGGTGGATGAACTGGATCGCCGTATTGTGCAGCTCAAAATCGAGCGTGAAGCTTTGACCAAGGAAACGGATAAGGCGTCTGAAGACCGCCTGAAAAGCCTGGATAAAGAACTGGAAGAACTGGAATCGAAATCTGCCGATCTGACGGGGCAATGGGAAGCGGAAAAGGAAAAGCTTGGTTCCGCCCAGAAAGTCACTGAAGAGCTGGATAGAGCACGTATTGAGCTGGAACAGGCTGAACGCGATAGTGATTGGAGCAAGGCCAGTGAGCTAAAATACAGCCGCATTCCAGAGCTGGAAAAACGCTTATCCGAACAATCGGAATTTAAAGGCGGTAGCAGCCTTATCAACGAAGAGGTGACCGAAGACGATATTGCGAACGTTGTATCGCGCTGGACAGGTATTCCGGTTGATAAAATGATGGAAGGCGAGCGTGAAAAACTTCTGGAGATGGAAGAGAAGCTCAAAGAGCGTGTGGTTGGACAGGACGAAGCGGTTATATCTGTCGCCAATGCTGTACGTCGTGCGCGTGCGGGACTTCAGGCCGTAAATCGTCCGATTGGTTCGTTTTTATTCCTTGGTCCCACAGGTGTTGGTAAAACCGAGCTGACAAAAGCCTTAGCGGAATTCATGTTTGATGATGATAGCGCGCTCCTGCGCATAGATATGAGCGAATACATGGAGAAGCATGCCGTTGCACGCATGATTGGTGCACCTCCTGGTTATGTTGGTTATGATGAAGGTGGTGCATTGACTGAAGCAGTGCGGCGTAGGCCATATCAGGTCGTTTTGTTCGATGAAGTTGAAAAAGCACATCCCGACGTCTTCAATATTTTGTTGCAGGTTTTGGATGATGGCCGTTTAACGGACGGGCAGGGACGCACTGTTGATTTTTCCAATACAGTTTTAATCATGACGTCCAATTTGGGAGCAGAGCATTTGATTGCGCTGGAAGATGGACAGGATACAGAAGATGCCCGTGATCAAGTTATGGAATCCGTTCAGGCTGCTTTTAGGCCTGAGTTTTTGAACCGTTTGGATGAAATACTGCTGTTCCGCAGGCTTGGACGTGAACAGATGACAGGTATTGTTGATATTCAACTCGCCTATTTGCACGACTTGCTGGCTGACAAACGTATTGAGCTGGATATTGATCAAAAAGCCAAGACGTGGCTTGCGGATCAGGGCTATGATCCTGCCTATGGTGCAAGGCCGCTCAAACGTGTTATCCAAACACATTTACAGAATAAGCTGGCCGAAATGATCTTAAAGGGAGAGATTCCTGAAGGTTCTATCGTAAAAGTCACCGAAAAATCCTCTGAATTGCATTTCAAGGTACAAGCACCCAAGTCATTTGCGGATAAAAAAGCAGCCTGATTGCCTGAGTGCGCTCTTTGCGGTACTTTAAGTGAGTCGTTACAGATTCTTTTTTAAATCCGGATAGTGTTCATGAAGACCTCTTTTATTGCCATCGCCTCGCTTTTAATGATTACGGGATGTAGCTCTGTGTTGGAAGGCCCGACGCAGCAGGTCACATTGCTAACTCCGGGTGCGGAGAATGCTGAATGTATGATTCATAACAAAGATTTTCGTTATCAAATGACGAGCAATGAAACGCGTAAAATCATGCGTTCCGAACACGATATGGTTGTGGATTGTCTGGCGCCCGGTAACCGCGAAAAATCAATTGTTGTCGAAAATGACTTGAGCAGAGTAGCTACTGGGAACATAGCGACACTTGGTCTTGGTGCTGCCTACGATTACTATGATAACTCACTTTATACTTACCCGTCCGTGATAACAGTTGACTTCAGAAACACGCCGCCTCAATCGTATGGTCTTCCCCAACATCATGCTGAAGATTTACCAGATCCATCTACGCTACCTGTTGAAAATTACACCCCTTCTCTTCCGAAAGTGGATGAAGATCGATTTAAGCCGCAACCTATTTTGCAAAAAATTGATCGTGGAATGGATGAAGACATGTTTGTATCTGAACCGACACCGCTTCCTGAAGCCCTGCCTCCGGTAACATCTGCTCCTGTCAGCGTTTCGCCTTCAAGTCCCGGAACAACAGCGGATGAATTGACGCGCTCTATGAATCCGCAAGTCTTTCAATAGATAGTGAGCGATAAAAAATCATATTTATTCTGCGGAATAGGGGGGAGCGGCATGTTGCCACTTGCGCTTATCATGCAAGGTATCGGACATGGAGTTCGTGGTTCTGATCGCGGTTATGATCAGGGAAAGACCCCTGAGAAATTCGAATATCTAAAATCTCAAGGCATAGAACTGTTTCCGCAAGATGGAAGCGGCGTCAATGATATCGACGCGCTTGTGATTTCAACGGCCGTTGAAGATTCCATTCCTGATGTGAAAGCGGCTAAAGAGCAGGATGTATCTATCCTGAAACGTGCGGATTTACTGGCGCAAAATTTTAATCAAGCCGAACAAAAAATTGCTGTAGCCGGAACCAGTGGAAAAACCACTGTGACAGGCATGATCGGGTTTATCTTGCATGAATTGAGGCAACAGCCGACCGTGATGAATGGCGGTGTTTTTAAAAACTTCAAGAAAGATAATCCGTATTGTAGCGCTCTGGTTGGTGATGGCGGCGTATTTGTGACTGAAGCGGATGAGAGTGATGGGTCTATCGCGCTTTATAATCCCGATATAGCCATATTGAACAATATTGCGTTGGATCACAAATCTTTGGAGGAACTGAATGTATTGTTTTCTGATTATTTAACAAAAGCCAAAACAGCTATTCTAAATGCCGATCATGATGGCGTCATGGCTTTAAAGGGCAAGGCCAAGAATGTGATAACTTACAGTATTCACGGTAAGGCAGATCTTTACACAAAGGACATATCTCTAAAATCAAACGCTTCATCCTTTTTTCTGCATTATCAGGATAAGGTTCAACGTGTTCATTTGAATGTATCTGGCGAGCATAATGTCTCGAATGCTCTGGCCACGATTGCAGCTTGTTTGGCTTTAGGACTCGATTTTAGTGACATTTGTGATGCGATACCGCGTTTTGAAGGCATTTGGCGCCGCATGGATATGGTTGGAACGAAGAATGATATTACGGTCATTGATGATTTTGCACATAACCCGGATAAAATTGCCGCGAGTTTAAAAGCACTCAAACAGTTTGATGGGCGATTACTGATATTCTTTCAACCACACGGATATGGTTTTCTGAAATTGGTTCATGCTGAACTCGCACAGACTTTTATCGATTATTTGGATCAAGATGATCAGCTTTATATGGTTCAACCTTTTTACGCAGGCGGAACAGTTGATCGGACAATCGATTCATCGCATGTGATTGATGCAATTAAATCATCAAATATCAAAGCTGACTTGCTCGACAGTCGCGAAGAGATAAAAAAACATATTTTATCTGAGGCGAAACCCAGCGATCGTATTGTGATTATGGGCGCACGTGATGATACATTGGCGGAGTTTGCGTTAGAGATTTACGACGCTTTGCCGTAGCGTTCTTCCAGCATATGAAACATGGCGCGCATGCCTGTATCCGCACCACCTTTTGGACGACCAGGTTTGCCGTATTGTTCCCAGGCGTAACAATCGAAATGGATCCAATCCACATCCGCTTCAATAAAGCGCTGTAGGAAGAGGGCAGCTTGAATAGCGCCGGCACGACCCATGGAACTGTCATTGGCGACATCGGCAATATCACTATCCATTTCGCGATCATAGGGAGCGTGCAAAGGCAAAGCCCAAACAAAATCATCGCTCATCATGCCTGATTTGATCAGAGACGGCATAAGACTGGTATCACGATTGGTAAAGAAGGCAGGAATATCGTAGCCGAGCGCAACGCGCGCCGCGCCGGTCAGCGTACAAAAATCAATAAGCAGATCAGGGGCATCTTCACAAGCGCGAGTGAGGGCATCACCAACAACCAAGCGGCCTTCGGCATCGGTGTCTTTGATCTCTACGTTCAATCCTTTGCGACTTTTGATGATATCTCCCGGGCGGAAAGAGTCATCGGATATGGAGTTTTCCGCAACGGAAATCAACACTTTCAAGTTCACAGGCAGTTCCAGCGCCATAATCATCCAGGCCAGACCAAGCACATGCGCTGATCCGCCCATGTCTTTTTTCATCAGCGACATCCAGTTGCCTGTTTTGATGTTGAGCCCGCCTGTATCAAAGACGATACCCTAACCGACCCGCGTAAGTTTTGGGTTTTTACTAGCCCCCCCGGAGCTTTCGAGAAGCTGTGGCGGGTGTTTACTGGCCTTTCCGACTTC
>JBCCLQ010000157.1:0-4374 GCA_039026795.1 Pseudomonadota bacterium | reverse complement strand
CAGCGATTGAACCAAGCATTAATGCTGTCGTAAATAGTTTTTTCATTGTTAATGTCCTCATACTTAAGTAGTTGATAACTATAAGATCTTATTAGCTTCCCCGGAGGTAAACCAGAAACCTTTATACAACACTGTTTTTTAGTTGGTAAGGGGTTTTTCGAATTTTTTTCAATTTTTTCAAGGATTTTGACTGAAAAGCCACAAAGCTCTAAGACTCTGGAAAATGAAAAGGCTTAGGTCCGGCTATTTTTACGCACTTTTGAGAAATAGACATTGATGCCGTCTACAAGAGCTGATGTGACTTTGCGGCGATATTCCGGGCTAGAGAGTTTGGCAGCCTCTTTTCTATTGGACATAAATCCAATTTCAACCAGAACCGATGGTACATCGGGGGCTTTTAAGACTGCAAATCCGGCATAGCGGTGGGGGCGCGGTAATAATTTCATGCCACGGGCGCCCATAGTATCGACTAAAGTGTTGGCCAGAAATTTGGATTGGTTCATCGTATCTCGCATCGCCAAATCAATCAGGATATCGGCCACTTCCTGATCTTCATGGCTCAAATCCACACCTGCGATTAAATCCGC
The DNA here is from genome assembly GCA_039026795.1 of Pseudomonadota bacterium. GTDB lineage: Bacteria > Pseudomonadota > Alphaproteobacteria > Micavibrionales > Micavibrionaceae > JAUHXT01. Next base: position 3,787 of record JBCCLQ010000157.1, on the reverse strand, counting down.
CTGGTTTTCACGGGCGGCTAACATGGCTGTTTGTTTATCCGATGCTTTATCGGATAGTGTATAGACAGATGCGCCCTGCACATTGGGTTTATTAATCGAATCCGCGTGTACAGACACAAACAAATCTGCGTTATTTCTTCTGGCAATGGCCACGCGCTGGCTGAGCTTTAAATACTTATCCGTGCTGCGTGTCAGTTTAACCGTGTATAAACCCGTTTGTTCCAACTGTCGTTTCAGTTCTTTGGATGCCGCAAACACGATGTCTTTTTCTTTCTTGTTATTGGCTCCGATAGCGCCTGGGTCTTGTCCGCCATGTCCAGGATCAATGACGATAACCGGCTTTACCTGCTTAAATGGTGGCTTCTTGGTTGGGACGATTTGGCCGGAAGCGCTATTCGATGGCGCAGGTGCTGTAGCCGTCGTTACGGGTTTGGGCTTGCTCAAAACGTCTGAATTTAATCGACCAAATGTTTTGTCTTTGCGCTGGTTGAATACTGCGGTTGAGACAGTTTCAAAATCTATGACCAGTCGGTTATTTTTCCCTGCCGCTGCGGGTAAAACAAAAGCGGAGCGTAAAGAGACAGGCGTTCCGACATCAATCACCAATCTGGATATGCCGGGTTTTTGAACACCGTGGCGTACATCTTTGATTGTATCGCCTTTCGGCTTTTGTAAATTCGATACCTTCCAAGAAAACTCGGGCAAATCGACAACCACACGATACGGGTCGGGTAAAACAAATGTTTTGAACTCCGTTGCCTCGCTCATTTCAATTACCATGCGTGTTTTGTCGGGATGAACGCCGAAACGTAAATCATCGACGTCTAATGCATACGATGGCTGCGCTGACACCAAAAGCGTCAAAACAACAATCAAAAAACAGCGGATAGTGGAATAAATCTGATTCATCATAGAGGGTTTTACGAAATTCTTACTCTTTTTTCTATCATACATACAATCAAAGGCAAATAAGGTGTTTTCAGGGCGTATGCAATTAGTTGTTGTGAAAAATATAAGGGAAGAGTAATGTGCTTTTCGCGACCCGTTGTGATTATGCAGTTAAATGTAATTAAGCATTTGAATTTATTAGAGTTTCGCGAATTGCAACGGTGATAACATAGTCTTGTTTTTCGGCAAAGTGCCATTGATGTTGGTTCACACAAGATGAAGGAAAGCCGTTGCGGCTCACAAACGACCAATATCAAAACAGACGCAAATGAATTGACGTAACTTTAATGTTGCGCTCAGCGCCGCCTGACCTGTTGTCGCACGGGATAGGGCCGGCAGCAGAGCGCTATTTGGAGATTAAAATGACCAAAAAAATGCTGATTGACGCAACCCACGCAGAAGAAACGCGGGTTGCTGTCGTTGATCGCGATACACTCGACGAATTTGATTACGAAAGTATTGTCCGCAAACAAATGAAGGGAAGTATCTTTCTGGCCAAGGTGACCAGAGTAGAGCCATCCTTGCAGGCCGCTTTCGTAAATTTCGGGGGTAACCGTCACGGTTTCTTGCCGTTTTCTGAAATTCATCCTGATTATTTCCGCATCCCTGTTGCTGACCGCGAAGCTTTTTTGGCGGCGCAGGAAGCTGAACTCGCTGAACATGATCAACACAACAACGATGATGACGATGAGGATGAAGAAGACTCAAACACAGCGTCTAACGAAGACGATGAGGATGAGGAAGACGAAGTTGTCGAAGTTGGCGGTGCGGACAAACCTGCCAAAGACGATGATGATCTGGAAGCCTCTGATGACAATGATGACTCAGAAGAAGGCGATGATGAAGAAGACGCATCAGGCAACAAGGCCGAAGAACCCGTTGATGAAAGCAAAGATCCTGATGGCAATATAAAGTCTGAAGACGACGACTCTGACGATGATGCAGGCAACAAAAAGAACAACAACCGTGGACGCAACAACCGTCGTGGTCGTGGGCGTAACAATCGTCGCGGTCGTGGCCGCAGAGCGAACGCGGATTCTCGTAAAGTCGAAATGGTTGGTGGCGATGGCGCCGATAATGATCGTCCGTTCCGCTTTAACATGCGCCGGCAGTACAAAATTCAAGAAGTCATCAAGCGCGGCCAAATCATGCTTATTCAGGTCTCCAAAGAAGAGCGTGGCAATAAGGGTGCGGCAGTCACAAGCTACTTGTCATTACCGGGGCGTTATTGCGTGTTAATGCCGAACTCACCACGTGCCGGTGGTGTAAGCCGTAAAATCGCGAACTATAAAGACCGCAAGCGCATGAAGGGCGTTCTGGATGAACTGAATGTGCCCGAAGGCATGTCTGTCATTCTGCGCACCGCGGGTGTTCAGCGTACGAAGGCCGAGATTAAACGCGATCTGGATTATCTGTTGCGCCTTTGGAACAACATTCGCGAATTGACGTTAAAATCATCTGCGCCTGCTGTTGTTTACGAAGAAGGCAATCTGATCAAACGCTCCATCCGCGATCTTTACACAAAAGATATCGATGAAGTGCATGTTGCGGGCGAACAGGGTTACAAATCCGCACGTGATTTCATGAAAATGTTGATCCCGTCTCATGTGAAGCGCGTGAAGGAATATAAGGATGATCAAATTCCGCTATTCCATCACTATAAAGTAGAACAGCAAATTGCTGAAATCGGTGAACCAAGTGTAACGCTGAAATCCGGAGGTTATTTGGTGATCAACCCCACCGAAGCACTTGTCTCTGTCGATGTGAACTCCGGTCGTGCGACCAAGGAACGTCATATTGAAGAAACGGCTTTAAAAACCAATTTGGAAGCTGCTACAGAAGTGGCCCGCCAATTACGCCTGCGTGATCTGGGTGGTTTGGTTGTCATTGATTTCATTGATATGGAAGACCGCCGAAACAATCGCAAGGTTGAAAACAAATTGCGTGATGCGTTGTCATCTGACCGCGCCCGTATTCAAATCGGACGCATTTCATCCTTTGGTTTGTTGGAATTGTCGCGTCAGCGTTTGAATCCGTCTCTGACTGAAGCCATGTTTAAACAATGTGAACACTGTCAGGGAACAGGAATTGTTCGCACAGAAGATGCTTCGGCAATCAGAGCGTTACGCGCTTTGGAAGAAGAAGGGATTAAAGGGAAGGCCGCGGCTATTACGATGGCAATCCCGACCCCGATTGCGATTTATATTCTCAATAATAAGCGTGCCATGCTGGCGGATATCGAATCCCGTTATGGCTTCAAGGTGAGCATTCAAACCAATGATGATTTGATTCAACCTGGTTTTGAAATTCAGGTCACGCGCAAGAAAACCGATGACGATGAGGATGATGCGAATGACAACGACGCGCAGGACAACACAAAGGATGAAAAATCATCCGATCGTGGTGGGCGTAAGCGCGGTCGCCGTGGCGGACGTGGCCGTGGTCGTCGTAATGACAAAAACAAGGACGATTCCAATCAGGATTCACAAAACGAGTCTGATGTTGAAGAAGTAGATGAAAAAAAGAAGCCTGCGGCAAAAGCATCCAAGTCTAAAGCGAAAACAGCCAAGGCTGACAAAGCAGATGAATCCGAAGACAAACCTAAAAAGCCAAGAGGCAGAAAGCCAAAGGCCGACAAGGACGAAGTCGAAGATAAAAAGCCTGCTAAGCCGAAAGCCAAAAAGGCCGAAACCATAGAGAAGGCAGAAGACAAACCGGCCAAACCGAAGCCATCGAACGATACCAAGCCTGTTGAGGCCGCTCCGAAAGACTATGAAGTCGTGAACGAAGCGCCGGAAAAAAAGAAAAAAGGCTGGTGGAATAAGATTGTCGAATAAAT
>JBCCLQ010000156.1:0-4404 GCA_039026795.1 Pseudomonadota bacterium | reverse complement strand
GCGCAGGATGCCCAGACCATAAAACGCCGCCCCCAAAAAGACAAGCGCCACCATCAGCGGCACGGCAGACAAGCTCGCTCCAAAAATCATGATCCCCCATTTGAGAACCAGATACATCAAAGCGCTGCAAACTAAAATCTTTAGAAACGCTTTTCTAAACCGATCATCAAAATCAAAACCGCCCATCCGCTTCACCCGCACATGCATCAAGAACAGATAAATCCAACCGACTAACCCGGTCGCCAGTGCAATCCCGAACACACCAATATACTGGATCAGCACAATGCTCAGCACGATATTCAAAAACGTAATGACAATCGATATTTTCACGGGCGTCATGGTATCCTGATTGGACCAAAAAGCCGTATTAAACACTTTCACGCCAATATAGGCGGGTAATCCAACGGCATAGAGCATCAGGACTGCCGCCGTCATTTGCGCGTCACGCGCATCAAACGCACCACGCTCAAACAGCCCACTGACAAGCTGTGGCGAAATCGCAAAAAACGCGAAAGCCGCAGGCAATGAAAATAAGAAACATACTTCCAGCGAGCGATTGAACAAATTCTTTGCTTCGCTTTTATCCTCCGCCGCGACAGCTTTGGAGAGCATCGGTAAGAGTGCCGTCCCAACTGCAATCCCGACCATGCCCAACGGCAACTGGTTCAATCGGTCGGCATAATACAAATACGAAATCGATCCGGCGGGTAACAGCGAGGCCAAAATCAAATCAGCAAATAGATTGATATGCATCACACCTGCCCCAATCACCCCAGGCCCCATCAGCGCAAACAGCTTTTTGATATCCGCATTCAAACGCGGCAGTTTCAAGCGCAAACCAACTTTCGCACGTTTGATCGCATAGAGCAGCCACAGGAACTGAACAACACCTGCGGCAAACACACCCCACGCCAGACCATGGCCAACGCTTTCAATCATCCCTTCAAATTGCGGCGATAATAATAAAGCAATAATCAAACAGACATTGAACAAAATCGGTGCTGCGGCAAAGGGCGCAAAGCGGCTGCGTGCATTCAAAACGCCACCCAAAAGCGCCGTTAATGACATGAGCAACAAATACGGGAACGTCACACGGCTCAATTCCACCGCCAACGGATACCGCACCTCATCTCCGCTAAAGCCGGGCGCAATCCCGTAAATGATCCACGGCATCGCCCATAAAGCCAGTAAAGTAAACGGCACCAAAATCGCCAGCATCACGGCAAAGGCTACAGACGCAAACTCATCGGCGCCCTTCTCTCCCTCTTTTTCCAGTTTTTCGGAATACATCGGGATGAACGACACGCTGAACGCACCTTCAGCCGTCACACGGCGGAAAAAGTTCGGCAGCTTCAGGGCAACAAAAAACGCATCGGCAATCGCGCCCGCGCCCAGCACAGCTGCCATCAAAATGTCCCGTATAAATCCGAAAATGCGCGACAGCCCGGTTAAACCCGCCACCGTCGCCATGGCTTTGATGAGTTTCATGGGAATAGTTTTACCTTAAAAACCAAATGATTAGAATGAGATAATTTTATGGATTTCTAAAAATTCTTCTAACATTTTTGGTTAATACAGCTTTTAAAGAAGCATAATTTGGAAGCAAAAGTGACTTTGAACGCCTAGCCACATCTCTTCTGGAGCTACCCCTTTGGCAAAAGCCTTATATTTTTTATACATCCATAGACAAACTCAATAATTATGCAAAAATATATTAGCAAGTGATTTTTTGAAGATTACGAAATTTTACTTATATGATGTAGGCTCTTGGCTTACGCCGAGATTGCTCATACAAAATACATTGAATAAACTTATTGTCTGGCGTCACCCAATTTAGCGGCTCTTGTAATCCCAGCTTTTCGCAATTTACTCTGATCTGGCTTAAATCACGTTCTATTTGATTATCTCCATTACCAACCAAAGCATCGGGATCTTTTAATATTGGAGTTCCTTGATAAAAAATCCCCAAATCTTTGCCATGATATTCTAAATCAATGTACGATTGAATCGACCAGCTTGTTCCGTCAATTATTTCAGGTATCAGCTCTACATAATCTGGTGGAACTTCGTTATCAGCTATACTCGCAACAAAAGGCATACCTCCTTCGACCAAAACTGACGCATCTAAACACGATATTACATAATCAGGCTTTATTATTAGAGGACATAAAGGCCTCAAATTATCCTCACGATTTCTTTTATGATGTTGTGCGTTATTTGGACCAACACGAACTGCCACTTGACCAGATTTAAAGCAAAGTGCGGTCCCCCCCTCTGCAACCAAACTAAACTCGCTCAATCCCATTCGAGATAATAACGAGTCAATCTTTTCTAATTGTATTTCGGTAAGACGGCATAATTCTTCTTTCGCTGAAAACTCCCATGTAAAAGTCCTTAACGGCCCTAATCCATCAGCTATGCTAATGGGTTCGGCCAACAAATCACCGCTTGGTCCGTATAATCTTTTTGCGCGATCTTTAAAAAACTTTGCAAGTTCTATAGTTCTTTTTATATCCATAGCGCAGAAATACTTGCATTATAAAAAATGTCAATATACGTGACTTCATTAAACCGATCATCCCGAACGTTTATGAGGGATCTAATCTGTTATCAACCTAAAAGATCCCTCTATTTCCGACACAAATATTCAAGATGAAGCGTAATATTTGAAATTTTCTCTGTGATCTCTGTGCGCGCTGTGGTTAAAACAAAACATGCAACATAAACCCGCGCAAAATCTCGAAAGCACGCAATTCGGTGAAGAAACAGTTTCACCGCAACAAAAAACCGAAAAAGTCATCGGTGTCTTTGACTCTGTCGCTGACAACTATGACTTGATGAATGACCTCATGTCGGCTGGTATCCATCGCCTGTGGAAGGATGCCTTTGTCCGCCGCATGAGGCCCAAACGCGGGCAGAGTTTTCTGGATGTCGCGGGCGGTACGGGCGATATTGCCTTTCGCATTCGCAAACGTATCGGCGCGAACTCCAACATCACTTTGTGCGATCTGAATGCCGAAATGCTGTCCGTCGGCCGCGATCGCGCGATTGACAAGGGCTATGCGGACACGGATTTCGAATGGATTACCGGCAATGCAGAAAAACTGCCGATGGAGGATAACAGCTTTGATGTTTACACCATCGCATTCGGCCTGCGAAACGTCACACATATTGATGATGCCTTGAAAGAAGCCTATCGTGTGCTTAAACTCGGCGGGCGCTTCTTTTGTCTGGAATTCAGCCATTTGGAAGACAAATACTTACAAAAACTCTATGACGCCTACTCTTACAACGCGATCCCAGCCATAGGCCAGATTGTCGCCAAGGATCGTGATAGCTATCAATACCTCGTTGAATCCATTCGTAAATTCCCGAAACAAAAGGATTTATGCCGCCGAATGGCAGAAGCCGGCTTCCAAAACGCGCGCTACGAAAACCTGACCTTCGGCGTTGTGGCCATTCATTCAGGCACAAAACCGTAGCTTTCAATAAACAATTTTTTGATTTTTCTTTTTCAGCAGGCGCCAGCGACGACGAATAGGAAACCTTATTTTAGGAGCGCAGCAACGCACTGCAAAAGGAAAATCAGAAAATTTATATGAAAAAACACTTGCAATTGAACTCAAAATTGCTTTGAGTATAGGCGCTTGCAATGAATATAAATTTATTCTACGTCTATGGGTCATTTGGCCCTCAGATGAACCGAGTTTTAAAAAGGAAGGACTTAAACATGAACAATATCGTTAAATCCGTAGCATTTGCTGCTGTTGTGCTGGTTGCCGGTATCGCAGTGATGCAGGTGATCTACAACAACGTGACAGGTAGCGAGCAAGCTGCAATCGAACCTGCCGCCGGCAACATGATCGACAGCATGACAGACGCTGCGACTAATGCTGCCGAAGCAACAGGCAACATGATTGATGCTGCTGCCGAAACAACAGCTGAAAGCATTGAAGCTCTAAAAGAAGACGCAATGGACGCTGTAACAACATCTCCTGAAGAAGCTGCTGCAAGCGCTGCAGAAGATGCCACTGAAGAAGCTGTAACAGATGCAATCGGAACAACTGACGTTCCTGCAAGCGCTGAGGAAGCTGCAGATGCTGCTATGGACAAAGCCGAAGAAATGGCGCAAGACAAAGCGACAGAAGCGATCGCAGATGAAATGCCGGCTGCAGGTACAGAAGCGATTGAAGAAATGGCAAAAGAAAAAGCTGAAGAAGCAGCTACCGACGCTGCAACAGATGCTGCGAAAGACGCCATCGACTTCTAATTTATTTTAAGGCATCCCGGACTTGATCCGGGATCCAGTATATTTAGATTTATTTCTGGATCCCGGCTTTTGCCGGGATGCTTTTTTGGGATAAAGAAATGACTTTGGCCAAAAAAAACATTCTTATGATCGTG
>JBCCLQ010000155.1:0-4423 GCA_039026795.1 Pseudomonadota bacterium | reverse complement strand
TTCACGGGCGGCGTGGTATTCCGCATTTTCGGATAAATCTCCATGCGCACGCGCTTCGGCAATCGCATCGGTGATTTCCTGACGCGTTGTGAACTTTCGCTCTTTCAATTCTGCTTCCAGCGCGGCATGTCCCGCCACTGTCATCGGCACTTTGTCCATTTTTCAGTCCTGTTTATAAAACAAAAGCCGCCGTAAACGGCGGACTACATAGATTCAGGATATCTAAATTAAGGAAATCGTCAATGAAATAATAGTTGACATAATAATAAAGATATGGTCTTTTATTTAAGGATTTAGCAATTAAGGGAATTTAGCATGAGTTTAGTAGAAAAGTGGCCTGCTGCTTCAAATTTTCTCAAGGGAGCTTTTACAGTTGTTGCAGCAAGCGCTGCTTTGGGTTCTGGCGCAGGGGGGCTAGCTGAACTTAGCGGTAGTAATGATTTTATGGAAGCTGCAACTCATTGGGGCACAATAACTAGTCTTGGGGCTACTGCCGGATTTTTGTACGACGCGATTAAAACAAATTCAAATGTTGCGCTTAACAGGTTTCTTGGTGCAGCTAGTTCAACTGGGGTTATTGTTTACACGTTAGTATAGTAACGTTCTAAGCTGCTTCTTCTTCGATTTCCGGCTCGCCGTTATCATCAGAAAAATAATCCTGTAACGGTTTGACGTCCATATCGCGTGCTTTGAGGGTTCGGATGGCCTGAACACCTGCACGGGCGGCGGTGAGGAGCGTGTAATACGGGATTTTATGCGTCACGGCCATGCGGCGGATGCTCATGCTGTCTGAAATCGCTTGCGGGCCTTTGGTCGTGTTAATGATGAAATCAATATCACCATTGATGATTGCATCGACGATGTGCGGTGATCCTTCCATGACCTTGTTGATTTTTTCAACATCCAACCCTGCTTCTTTTAAAACAGTGCATGTTCCGCTTGTGGCAACCATTTTAAAGCCAAGCTCTGCGAGTTCTTTTGCAATCGGAACCAGATCATCTTTGTCTGCATTTTTCACGGACAGGAAGACAGTGCCGCCTGTCGGTAGAATTGTGCCTGCCGCCAATTGCGATTTGGCAAAAGCCTGCGCGAAATCAATATCCAGTCCCATGACTTCACCTGTTGATTTCATTTCAGGTCCTAAAATGACATCCGTGCCTGGGAAACGGTTGAATGGGAAGACGGGGGCTTTTACAGCCGTGTGATGCGTGGCCATGCCTTTGAGTTGCTCGCTGAAGGCTGATAGTGGTTCGCCTGCCATAATACGTGCGGCGATTTTTGCAACCGGAACGCCAGTCGCTTTTGCGACAAAGGGCACAGTGCGGGATGCGCGCGGATTGACTTCCAGCAGGAACACATCCATTTCACCTGTCTCACGATTGCGCTTGAGTGCATATTGCACATTCATGAGGCCTTTGACTTTTAGTGCTTTGGCCAATTTGCCGGTCTGCTCTTCCAACTCCTGCATGGTTTTGTATGGCAGCGAGTGTGGTGGTAAAACACAAGCGCTGTCACCGGAGTGCACGCCTGCTTCTTCAATATGTTCCATGATACCGGCGATATACACATCCTTGCCGTCGCATAACGCATCAACATCGATTTCCAACGCGCCTTTGAGGTAGCGGTCGAGAAGGACGGGGCTTTCGCCCGAGACTTTTACCGCGCGGGTCATGTATTTTTTCATCTCATCCAGTGTCTGGACGATTTCCATTCCCTGGCCACCCAGAACATAAGACGGACGGATAACAAGCGGGAAACCTATTTTTTCGACAATCTCGTATGCTTCGTCTTCGGAGCGCGCCAAACCGTTTTCCGGCTGACGAAGTTTGAGTTTATGGAGCAGTTTTTGGAAGCGCTCGCGGTCTTCGGCCAAGTCAATCGCATCCGGATCTGTGCCGAGAATTTTTATGCCCGCTTTTTGTAAGGCGTGAGAGAGTTTCAACGGTGTTTGCCCGCCAAGTTGAACAATCGCGCCATGCACTTCGCCGTTGGTTTCTTCTCCTTTGATGAGTTCAATGACATCTTCGGCTGTCAGCGGTTCGAAATACAAACGATCGGATGTGTCGTAATCGGTTGAAACTGTTTCAGGGTTACAGTTGACCATGATGGTTTCATAACCCGCTTCCTTGAGCGCGTAGCAAGCGTGCACGCAGCAATAATCGAATTCAATACCCTGTCCGATGCGGTTCGGGCCACCGCCTAGGATCACGACTTTCTTTTTATCTGTTGGATCACACTCATTCTCGGGTGGATTGAAACCCGGTCCTTCATGTGTGGAGTACATGTATGGCGTGGCTGATGGAATTTCGGCGGCGCAGGTATCAACACGTTTGTAAACCGGATGGATATCGTGTTTCTTACGCGCTTTGGTGATCGCGCTTTCTTCAACATTCACAAGCTGCGCAAGACGGGCATCGGAGAAGCCCATAGATTTAATTTCCGCCCAGCCTTTGGCGTCAATCGGCAGGCCTTTATCTTTAATCTCGGTTTCTTTGTCGATAATGGCTTTGATACGTTCCAGGAACCACATATCAATTTTACATGTGGCGTGAATGTCGTCCAAGCTCATGCCGTGACGTATGGCCTGAGCAACATAAACAATGCGGCGCGGGGCAGGTGTTGCAATAGTGGCGCGAATTTGATCAGGATGTGGTTCTTCACCGTCACCGATTTGGATCTCATCAAACCCGGTAAGGCCTTCTTCCATAGATCTCATCGCTTTTTGAATAGACTCTTCAAAGCTGCGGCCAATCGCCATGACTTCACCAACGGACTTCATAGAGGTCGTCAGAATTTTTTCGGAGCCTTTGAATTTTTCAAAATTAAAGCGAGGGACTTTTGTCACCACATAATCAATTGTTGGTTCGAAAGAGGCCGGAGTGCGTCCGCCTGTTATATCGTTGTCCAATTCATCGAGGGTATAACCGACAGCCAGTTTCGCAGCGATGCGTGCAATCGGGAAGCCTGTGGCTTTAGATGCCAGTGCGGATGAACGCGAAACGCGCGGGTTCATCTCGATTACAATCAAGCGTCCGTTGTCCGGGTTCACGGCAAACTGCACGTTCGATCCGCCTGTTTCCACGCCGATACCGCGCAATACCTCAAGCGAAGCGTTACGCATAATTTGATATTCTTTATCGGTCAACGTTAGGGCAGGGGCGACGGTAATGGAGTCTCCTGTATGTACACCCATAGGATCAAAATTTTCGATGGAACAAATGATGATGCAGTTGTCGTTTTTATCACGCACAACCTCCATCTCGTATTCTTTCCAGCCCAACAAAGACTCTTCGATCAGGATCTGATTGATTGGTGATGCATCAATCCCTTCGCGAGTGATTTGTTCATATTGGTCTTTGTTGTAGGCGATACCGCCGCCTGTTCCACCCAAAGTGAAGGCGGGACGAATGATTGCAGGTAAACCGATTGTCTCTAACGCAGCGCGTGCTTCATCCATGTCGTGGGCAAGCATGGATTTGGCAGATTCCAAACCCAACTCATCCATGCATTTTTTGAATAGATCGCGGTCTTCTGCCTTTGCGATCGCTTCCTGGTTGGCGCCGATAAGCTCAATACCGAGCTTATCGAGCGTTCCGTTTTCGGCTAGAGCCAAAGCTGTGTTCAGCGCTGTTTGGCCACCCATGGTTGGCAGTAACGCATCCGGTTTTTCCTTTGCCAACACTTTCGCAACAATGTCCGGTGTAATCGGTTCAATATAGGTTGCATCCGCCATTTCGGGATCGGTCATGATCGTGGCGGGATTGGAGTTGATGAGGATAACGCGGTAGCCTTCTTCGCGTAAGGCTTTGCAAGCCTGCGCACCGGAATAATCAAACTCACACGCCTGTCCGATAATAATAGGGCCTGCGCCGATAATACATATGGATTGGATGTCAGTGCGTTTGGGCATGAACTCTCAATATCGTCGTTGATACTGAGAATGAGTTTGTAACCTAAGACAGCCTGTCTAGCAATCACAAAATACGCTGAAATTATATAAATTCAGGCCTTTTTTCGGTTCTTGCCAAGCACAGTCCGAATAGCATATTCTCAGTTTCGATATGGAACACCATAAAGCCAAAAAAATAGTCATTATTACCGAAAAGCTGATTGTCGATAATGTGACAAAGCTGATCGAGGAATGCGGTGCTACGGGCTATACAGTCACAGCTGCCGGAGGTAAGGGCAGTCGGGGTGTTCGCAGTGCCAGAGGCGGGCCCAGTGACGCGTTCAATAACGTGAAAATCGAAGTCATTACGGCGAGTGAGCAACAGGCTAATGATATCGCAGATAAATTGGCCGAAAAATACTTCAAAAACTATTCGGGCATTACCTATCTGGTGGATGTTGAAATCCTAAGACCTCAAAAATTCTAGAATACGGCTTCGGCCAGCGTGATGAATAACGGAATACAGATTGCGAT
>JBCCLQ010000154.1:0-4450 GCA_039026795.1 Pseudomonadota bacterium | reverse complement strand
CAGTGAAAAGACAGTGAGTGTTGAAGAGCTGACCGCTGAAGAGGAAGAAGAGACGAAGCCAAAGAAAAAGGCGTCATCGTCCAAAAAGAAATCGACAGCAAAAAAGTCAGAGTCAAAAGACACAGCAAAAGACGGGGAAAAGAAAAAAGCCCCAGCCAAGAAGAAAGCGACTAAAAAATCCTAAGCGAATAATTCGTCCAATTCGGACTTGAACAAACCGTATCACCGCGATACGGTTTGTTTTACATTGAATCACAACCAAATCAGAAAAAGAAAATCCTATGAGCGAACGCGATCCGATTGATGTCTATATGAACACTCTTGTCCCGATGGTGGTTGAGCAAACCAACCGCGGAGAACGGTCTTATGATATTTATTCCAGACTGTTGAAGGAACGGATTATTTTCCTGACAGGTGAAGTGCATGATTATGTGTCGTCGTTGATTTGCGCGCAGTTGCTGTTTTTGGAATCCGAAAACCCGTCCAAGGACATTGCGTTTTACATTAATTCACCTGGCGGCGTTGTAACATCCGGTATGGCGATGTACGACACAATGCAATATATCAAAGCGCCTGTTTCAACCGTTTGTATCGGTCAGGCCGCATCCATGGGATCATTGCTTTTAACAGCCGGGGCGAAAGATAAGCGTTTTGCGTTACCGAATGCCCGCATCATGATCCACCAACCATCCGGTGGTGCGTCAGGTCAGGCGACAGATATCCAAATTCAGGCCAATGAGATTCTGCGTATTCGATCCCGTTTGAACGAAGTGTATGTAAAGCACACCGGTCAGAAATTGAAAGTGATCGAAGAAGCGATGGAGCGTGACAACTTTATGTCCGCTGATGAAGCTCAGAAATTCGGTATTATTGATACAGTCGTTGAATCCCGTAGTGAAATTCCGGGTGCCGGCGGTGATGACGCCAAGAAGAAGTAAGGTAAAAATAGTTAACAAAACTTGTTAATTTTATCAAAGGCTTGGCTATTTATAGCGGGTTTGGGGCGTTACAGAGGCTTGAAGTGTTAACCAGTCGAGCCAATATATGTGTTATTATTGAGAATAAAGCGCACCAAACGGACAACGTACACATAAAAGAGAGATATCATGCTGGGAAGTTCTTCAAAATTACCTAAATTCGCAGTTCTGCCATTACGAGACATTGTTGTGTTTCCACACATGATTGTGCCGTTATTCGTTGGCCGTGCGAAATCTGTCAAAGCGCTTGAACATGTGATGCAAGAGGATAAGCAGATCCTGCTTGTCACACAGAAATCTCCATCCGAAGATGATCCAGGCGCAAAGGATCTTTATAAAGTTGGAACAATCGGTACAATTTTGCAGCTTTTGAAATTACCTGACGGAACCGTGAAGGTTTTGGTTGAAGGTGGTGAGCGCGTCGAAATCACGGAATATTTCGAAGATGATGATTACATCCAGGCGGATGCACAAATCCTGGACGATGAAACCGTTGTCACAGATGAAATTGAAGCGCTGAGCCGCGCGGTTGTGACGCAGTTCGAACAATACGTGAAACTGAATAAGAAAATCCCACCGGAAGTGATTGTATCAGTCAACCAGATTGAAGAGCCGACCAAGATGGCGGATACAATCGCCTCGCATCTAGCGTTGAAGATTGATGAGAAACAAGAGCTGCTAGAGCTTGCGAATACGTCAGATCGTTTGGAAAAAATCTATGGCTTCATGGAAGGTGAGATCGGCGTACTTCAGGTTGAAAAGCGTATCCGCAATCGCGTGAAACGTCAGATGGAGAAAACCCAACGCGAGTATTATTTGAACGAGCAGATGAAAGCCATTCAAAAAGAACTTGGCGAAAACGAAGAGGGTATGGATGAGCTCGGTGAGCTGGAAAAGAAAATCGAAGAAACCAAGCTGTCCAAAGAGGCTCGTGAAAAAGCCACAACAGAATTGAAAAAGCTGCGTCAGATGTCACCGATGTCTGCGGAAGCCACGGTCGTTCGCAATTACCTGGACTGGATTGTGTCCGTGCCGTGGAACAAGCGCACACGCGTGAAAAAAGATATCAAACAAGCCAAAAGCGTGTTGGATAAAGACCATTACGGTTTGGAAAAAGTCAAAGAGCGTATTTTAGAATACCTCGCTGTTCAGCAAAGAACACGCAAAGTCAAAGGCCCGATCCTGTGTCTTGTTGGCCCTCCCGGTGTTGGTAAAACATCTTTGGGACAATCTATTGCGAAAGCAACGAACAGAAATTTTGTCCGTATGTCATTGGGCGGTGTGCGTGATGAAAGCGAAGTACGCGGTCACCGTCGTACATATATCGGCGCAATGCCCGGTAAAGTTATTCAGGGTATGAAGAAGGGTAAATCGTCCAATCCGCTTTTCCTTCTTGATGAAGTGGACAAGCTAGGTTCTGACTGGCGCGGTGATCCATCATCTGCTTTGCTCGAAGTTTTGGACCCTGAGCAAAACGAAACATTCAATGATCACTATCTGGAGTTGGATTACGATTTATCTGATGTGATGTTCATTTGTACAGCAAACACATTGAATATGCCGCAACCGCTTTTGGATCGTATGGAGATTATTCGTCTGGGTGGTTACACCGAAGATGAAAAGCTGGAGATCGTCAAACGTCACTTGCTGAAAAAGCAGATGGCTGCTGCCGGTCTGAAGCGTGATGAATTTAAAATCTCTGACCTCGCCATCCGTCATTTGATCCGTTACTACACCCGCGAAGCTGGTGTGCGTAATTTGGAACGTGAAATTGCAAACCTGTGCCGTAAAGCGATTAAAGACATTTTGATGAAAAACAAAAAATCTGTGTCCGTGACGCCAAAAGGTCTTGAGAAATATGCAGGTATCAAGAAGTACCGTTATGGCGAGATTGAAGAAGAAAATCGCGTCGGTGTTGTCAATGGTTTGGCTTACACCGAATTTGGCGGTGATTTGCTATCTGTCGAAGCTGTGACAACACCCGGTAAGGACGGAAAAGTCACAACAACCGGTAACATTAAAGATGTGATGAAAGAGTCTATCACGGTTGCAGAGATGTTGATGAAGTCCCGTGCTGCTGCTCTGGGGATCGATTATGAAGAGTTGAAGAAAAAGAATATCCATGTGCACGTGCCCGAAGGCGCGACGCCGAAGGATGGACCATCTGCAGGTGCGGCTATGGTTACGGCTATCGTGTCCGCACTCACCGATATTGAAATCCGTCGTGATATTGCGATGACAGGTGAAGTGAACTTGCGTGGATATGTGACTGCGATTGGCGGCCTGAAAGAAAAACTTTTAGCAGCCCTACGCGGCGGAATTAAAACCGTTTTGATACCGAAAGATAACGAAAAAGACCTTCCCGACATTCCTGACAAGGTAAAAAAAGGATTGGAAATTATTCCTGTTAGCAGCATAGAAGAGGTGCTCAGCCACGCTTTGACAGAGATTCCAACACCTTTATCAGACCAAAAAGATAAGGAATTAGAACCAATTGCCTCAGAATCCGCAGAAAATAAGGGGCAAGACGTGATTCACCATTGACGTGCCTTTTTTTCAGGCCTAAAGTCGAATCGTTCCGATATGTTGATAGGTAAGGGTTACAGCCCTTACACGACTATTTGAACCGTTGTGTGCATGTGTGTATGTGCATGATGTATTTTTTTAATCGTTCAATTACCAAAGAAAAGGGGTTCCTCTCATGAACAAAGCAGAACTCGTAGAACACGTTGCGAAAAAAGCTGAAATGACAAAAGCAGAAGCACAACGCGCTGTTGAAGCTATTTTCGAAGGCATCAAAGCTACACTGAAAAAAGGCGGTGAAGTCCGTTTGGTTGGTTTTGGTACATTCTCAGTAGCAAAGCGTGCCGCAACAACAGGCCGTAACCCACGCACTGGTGAAGCCATCAAAATTCCAGCATCCAAGCAGCCTAAGTTCAAGGCCGGTAAGGATCTTAAGGAAGCTGTTAACAAGTAAGCTTGTTTCAGCTTTTATTTTTATGAAAGCCCTGCTTTTTGAGCGGGGCTTTTTATTTGTGTTTAAAACGCTTGATTTTTTAGCCTCGAATGATTAGTGATAGCAGGTTGCCGAAAATGGGCGGTTAGCTCAGTTGGGAGAGCATCTCGTTTACACCGAGAGGGTCGGCGGTTCGAGCCCGTCACCGCCCACCAGGCTTCGCCCTTCGGGCTACGCCTGGCGAAGCCAGAAAAGTAGTTCGATAAAGGGCGATCCTGCCCGGCGAAGTTGAGTTTTACGAAACGTAGACGGGCTACAATTATGGCTATCATTTATAGCGTTTATCTCATTAGAAGCTTAAGCGACCCTACTCAAAAATATGTAGGTATATCCGATGACCTTGAAAAACGTCTTGATGACCACAATCAAGGTAAATCGAAACACACTTCCAAATTTATTCCATGGGAACTGGTCGTTAATATTAACTTCTATGACAAATACAAAGCCTATGATTTTG
>JBCCLQ010000153.1:0-4457 GCA_039026795.1 Pseudomonadota bacterium | reverse complement strand
CTGTTTTGAAAAAACCATGAAGATACAAGGAAAACAAGCGCATAGAAGTGTTGTTCAACTTTCAAGCTTGTTTGACGCAATAGATTTGTGGTTTTTTCAAAACCTGAAACAGGCGCGGCAAATTTTCTCATCTAAGCCTTCAAAGCGTTTGCAATTAGCTTTGGCTAGTCACTGCACGCTTTTCAAGCTTATCTTTAAAAAATTTGTCTCGCGCAGAATACAACATATTTATAGGTCCTGATCCTTATCCATCATTATGAGTGAACCATTTCGTATAGCCATTGCAGGCCTTGGCACAGTTGGTCGAGGTGTTGTAAAAATCCTTCAAAATCAATCGGATTTGATTGCCAATCGTGTTGGAAGGCCTATTGAGATCGTGGCCGTGAATGCGCGCGACAAGAGCGCTGATCGCGGTGTTGATCTGTCTACCTATGATTGGGTTGATAATCCAAGTGATCTGTCATCACGCGATGATGTGGATTGCGTTTTGGAGATGATTGGCGGATCCGAAGGTGTTGCCAAGGATTTGGTGGAAGCTGCGTTGGATAACGGTAAGCATGTTATTACTGCGAATAAGGCTTTGCTTGCGCATCATGGTTTGGAACTCGCCGAGAAAGCCGAAAATAAAAATGTTTCGCTGAATTATGAAGCGGCTGTTGCCGGCGGCATACCGATTATCAAGTCCATGCGCGAGGGGTTGGCAGCCGATAAGGTCACAGGCGTTTACGGTATTTTGAACGGGACCTGTAATTACATTCTGACCGAGATGCGTGAGACAGGGCGCGATTTCGCCGATGTTTTGAAAGATGCACAGGAGTTGGGATATGCCGAAGCCGATCCAAGCTTTGATGTGGGCGGAATTGACGCAGCCCATAAGCTCGCTTTGCTGACTGCGCTAGGGTTTGGTGTGAAGCCCGATTTTGATCAGCTTTCAATTGAAGGAATTGAGAGCATTACGGCCGATGACATCCAGTTTGCGGATGAGCTAGGTTATCGCATTAAGCTGATCGGTATGGCACGCGATCTGAACGGTAAGATCTACCAAACCATGGCACCGTGTCTTGTTCCGACCAACAGCGCACTCGGTTCTGTCGAAGGCGTGTTTAATGCCGTGTTTGTCGAAGCTGATCCCGTTGATAAGGCCATGGCCGAAGGGCGCGGTGCAGGGGAAGGGCCGACGGCGTCAGCCGTTGTAGCCGATGTTATTGATCTGGCGCGCGGTATTCATCTGCCGACTTTCGGTGTTAAGGTTCAGGACTTACAGGGCGCGCAATGGGCTTCGTTATCTGATGTTTCCGCGCAACATTACTTACGCTTGAATGTTTTAGATCAGCCCGGCGTGATTGCCGATGTCAGTGCCGTATTGCGTGATCATGAGATTTCTATCGAAAGTTTGGTTCAGCGCGGACATGACCCACAGCAGCCCGTATCTGTTGTGATGGTCACGCATGAGACAAATGCGCAGGCCATGCAGGATGCGATTGCAGATATTTCCAAAATTCCTGCTATACTTGATCAGCCGAGCGTTTTACGCATCGAACATATTTAGACCGGAGCTTCGACAATGAGCAAACCTGCTAGAAAACAAATGGATGCCGATTTTTCATCCATGGATCGTAACCTTGCGCTTGAAGCCGTGCGGGTCACCGAAGCGGCGGCACTTGCGGCCTCGCGTCTTGTTGGGCTGGGTGACGAAAAGGCTGCTGATCAGGCGGCTGTCGATGCGATGCGCCAAGCCTTTGATGGTTTGAGCATTCAGGGGCGCGTTGTGATCGGTGAAGGTGAACGCGACGAAGCGCCGATGTTGTATATCGGCGAAGAGGTTGGGTCCGGCAATGGGCCAAAGGTTGATATTGCCCTGGACCCACTGGAAGGCACAACCATTACAGCCAAAGGCGGACAGAATGCTCTTGCTGTTTTGGCATTGAGTGATGAAGGTGGTTTTTTGAATGCGCCTGACACTTACATGCAGAAGATGGCTGTTGGTCCTGATATTCCTGAAAACATCCTTGATCTCGATGCGCCGATTGAAAACATCCTTGAGAAGATTGCCGATCATAAAGAGGCAACCGTCAATGATTTGATGGTCTGTATTCTGGATCGTCCGCGTCATGAAGAGTTGATCCAGAGCGTTCGCAAAGCGGGAGCACGTATCATGTTGATTGGTGACGGCGATGTCAGTGCGGTAATTGCAACGACCGAACCCGAAACCGGTATTGATGTCTACGTCGGTAGTGGGGGGGCACCCGAAGGAGTTTTGGCCGCGGCGGCGCTACAATGCACCGGGGGGGCTATGCTCGGGCGGCTTGTGTTTCGCAATGATGAAGAACGGGCGCGCGCCGAAAAATGGGGTATCAGCGATTTTGATAAGATTTACACCACCGATGAGCTCGCCAAACCTGACAATGTGATGTTTGCCGCCACAGGGGTGACGAATGGCACAATGTTGCCTGGGGTTCGTCGTTATCCAGGGGGAGCCGTGACACATTCCATTGTGATGCGGTCCAAGTCCGGTACGAGCCGCCGTATCGAAGCCACGCATAACTTTAATGTGAAAACTGGCTTCGAGCCTGTGGATCAATAATCCTTCAGTTCGATGGTCCCTCGGGGGTATTTAGGGGGAGGGCAGTCTTTGTTTTTAAACGATTTTTCCTTAGTTCGTTTGCAGAGCTATTAGCGCGTGCAGACGAAAGAAAGGAGCGCGTATTCTGCCACAGATGGTGTTTGTGCTGTATGCTACCACACAGCATATGAAAATATTCCTATTTTGTCAAGGTTAGGGCGTGTAGTTCTTTATGGTCGTCATCCCAGCGAATGCTGGGATCCATCGTGATCGTTGCGGAATGGATTCCAGCCTGCGCTGGAATGACTGTGTTGTTCGCTGGAAGAAAGGGGATAATCTTGCGGTATCTGTGTGTGTCTATAATCATTTGTGGTTCAATAAGGCATGTCCGAATCGTTAGTTCTTGATGTTCAAAAATCATTGAAAGAAACGCGCTGGGTGTTTCCCAAGGCCGCGCAGGATGATGTGACGCGCATTGCCCAAACCAATGATTTGCCAGAATTTGTGGCACGCTTGCTCACCTTACGCGGCGTTGCAGCGGATGATGTAAAAGGGTTTTTACATCCGACCTTGCGGGAGCACTTTCCCGATCCGTTTTCGCTTGAGGGGATGAAGGAACTGGCCGAGGATTTGTCCGATGCGATTATCCATGAGCGGCCCATCGGTATTTTTGCTGATTTTGACGTCGATGGGGCAACATCGTCATCCATCCTGAAACGGTTTTTCCGTTATTTCGGGCAAGAGGTTCCTGTCTATATCCCCGATCGGTTGTGCGAGGGCTATGGGCCGAGTGCAGAAGCGTTGCAGGCCCTAAAAGATCAAGGCGCCGAGTTTGTTCTGATTGTTGATTGCGGGATTACAGCGTTTGACGCCGTTCAGGCCGGGCGTGATATGGGATTGGACATTGCCGTTCTGGATCACCATGAACCCGAAGACAAATTACCGAATGCTACTCATGTGATTGACCCGAAGCGTGAAGATGATAACTCGGGATTGGACATGCTGGCAGCGTGCGGTGTGGCGTTCATGACATGCGTTGCCGTGAACAAGGTTTTGCGGGAGCGCGAGTATTTCGACGGGGAGCGTAGTGAACCGAACCTGAAAGGCTGGATGGATATAGTCGCGCTTGGCACTGTGTGTGACATGGTACCAATGCGTGGGGTGAACCGTTTGTTTGTGCGCACCGGGTTCGAGCAAATGGCGCAGATGAACAATGCGGGCATTAAAGCGTTGTGCGAGGTCGCCAACATTCAGGATGCACCGACCGTGCAACATGCGGGATGGTCGCTTGGCCCGCGCATTAATGCTGGATCGCGCGTGCATCGATCTGATTTGGGGTCAAAGCTGCTATCGACCGATGATCTGGAAGAAGCACGGTCGATTGCGTGGACGCTGGAGGATTGTAACAAGGAGCGTAAAGCCATTCAGTCATCGATGATGGATAGCGCCATTCAGAAAGTGACGGCCGAAGCGCTGGATCAATATCCGATTATTGTTGTTGGCGATACGGATTGGCACCCAGGTTTAAGTGGGCTTGTGGCCGGACGTTTGAAGGAACGGTTTGGAAAGCCTGCCGTATGCGTGACTTACGCCGAAAATCCTGATGGTGTTTTGGAAGGGCGCGGTTCGGGGCGTTCTGTTCCAGGCTTTAGTATGGCTGATGCCTTTATCAAAGGTCGAAATAAAGGTTTGCTAGTGCAAGGGGGCGGCCATGCCATGGCTGGCGGCTTTACGATTGTGCCCGATAAACTGCCTGAGTTTCGTGAATTTCTCTACCAGAATGTGAAAGAACAGTTAGAAGCCCATGATCCAACAACTGAAATCCTAATTGACTCTATTGCTACTATTCAGGGTGCGCGTGCAGATTGGGTGAAGATGGTCACGCAGCAAGTGG
>JBCCLQ010000152.1:0-4472 GCA_039026795.1 Pseudomonadota bacterium | reverse complement strand
TTAATCCCGGGACGTCAAAATATGGTGCTAAAATCTTTGGTGGTGTCCGTGTGCTAATAACCATTCTGAGATAAGAAGGACGCTGCAAAATTTCTTCTTCGCCAGCAAAGCGGGTCACATTTGTCTGTATATTTGTATCTGGAGGCGGTGGTACAACATCGGAAAGCTCCATTTTTCCTAAATTTCCAAAACGTTCATATAAAACACGAATTTGCTCTTCTCGGGTCAGCACCTGTTGAAGAGGGAAGGAAATATTCTGCAATGTTTTGGAGACATGAACGGCCTGTAAAACATCATTTCCATTAAAACTAACCTGAACATTGGGATCAAATTTGCTTAAGGTTGGTTTGATCAATTCGAATGACCCTACTTTTTTGCGCCATTGCGCTTGTGTTTGCACAATCTTGCCATCCTGAAGAACATTACAAGACACTGATTCCATAGTCCATCCAGGCAAAGGTTCTATAGCTTTTGAGAATCCGATATTGCAAAATTGCAATATCACACTGGGTTTCGGTAATTTTAAAGTTCCGGAAAAAGAAGATAACTGAACATCTTCAACTTTCGGTGGGGGCTTGATAACTGCTGGTGCCAAAATTTCAGGTCGCGCGGCCAGCTCTTTCTTTTCACGCTCTTTGGAGATCATAGTTGGTAAAATAGCGGCAGAAAATAACGATATAAAGCCCAAAATTGTGACAAAAAGAGCAAAATTTCTACGTTTACGACCACCAAATATGGCATCCAGATTTGCCGATTTTAAAACCGGAGCCTGCGTAACATCTTCCAAAAGTTTTTGTAGGGGAATCTCTGGATTTGCATCCTCAATATTCCAGGTGGCGGGAGCATAAGAGCGCGGCCAATTGTACAGTCCCGCTTGCTCAGTAAAATAGCTGTATGCCTGTTCTTCCGAAAAAAAGAAACGATCGCCACCGGGTGCGATGTTATCCGAATGAACTGCCAGATACCACCAGCCGTTATCGGCAGTAAAAATGCCGTGCCAATTTCCAACCAGCATATCACCGGCAATCGAGGCGGCGGCCATCATGTTCATACGATGACCCAAAGTAATAAAACCAAAACCGTGCTGACTTGCTATCGTATTACGAACGCAATAATAATCCGCTTCTAGTCTTTCAATGCGTTTTTTTAAAAGAGATGCATTGGCATCAACGTCTGTGGTCAGCCATGTTAATCCGACAGCAAATTTTTTATCATTGAGATACAAAATGCCTCTGTCTTTTTGCGGAGCAAGGGAAGTGTTTTTTTCTTCCAGATCAGACATGGCATTTACCTTCCAAGAACTGTTAAAGGCTCTTCAGGAAGAACTTCTGCGGTGATTAACAAAACTGTCACTTCTCGGCTTCGGCCGATTGTTCGGGTTCCGCCCGTAAATAATCCACCTGGCGTACCTTCATCATCTAACGATGCCTGGTCTTTTTCAAAACCGGCTAATACAAGTGTTTCACCTTCTGATAAAACAGCATTTTGTAAAAATCCTGTTGTTGAAATTTCAGGCAATTCGATTGTCAAACCGGATACGGTGATTTGCTGGAATGGCGTTTGCGCATCCGTAATACCAACTGCGAGACGAAGGAGAACTTTGTCACGCTGGATAACGCGAGGAAGAACATTCATGGTCAATCCCAAATTCACTTCCCCGGGCTCCAAAGAAACATTTCCATCATCACCGCTTGATGATGAAACCCGTTCCAAATAAGCAACAGTTCTACCGATTTGAAGTGGCGCCGGAATATCCGATAACGTTACAATAGCCCCGGAATTAGATAAGGATACGCGCTCAACATCTTCGGATGCTTCTATGATAGACGTAATCTCATCGGAGTCTGCCGACACCCCGCCGGATGCGACAGGAACACCTGTAACAGGATCAATCGTAGGAAGTGTCCGCAAAATACCAGCCGTTAAGCCGTCACTAACAGATGTGAATTGGAATGGTCTGTTACTAATTGCATTTTCAATCAAACCTGTAAGGTTAAAGCCAAGTGTATTGGTATCTGAGGTCTCAACACTCAAAACCTTAACGGCAACTGCAACTCTACGTAAACGCATACGGTTTTGATCACGCAAATATTCTTCGATTTTCCGAACAGTGCTTGCAGGCCCACTGACTGTAATTGTACCGGTTGTCGGCGAATAACTCGCTCTACCACGCTGGTTGATAATAGCATCAATTGTGCTTTGAATGTCGTTCCATATCTCTAAGGTCGCTTGGGAAGATGTCCCAACTTCCGGTAATGCGCTTTGTTCACTAATCGAGTTTTCAATATCACTTTGCAGTTCAATTGTGTCAGCCAAAGCATGCAACATAAATGTTCGAGTCACTTCATCAGAAATCGTAAGTGTGCGACCATCATAGGTCCAATCTGCATCAAAACTGTCTGTAAGTTGCTCCAATATACCCGACAGTAACCCTTTCCAAACAACACGCCCACCTGTGACTTCGATACCATCGACAGGAATAAAGGTTGGCTCTGGAGCGCCTGATGCATCACTCAATGACGAACTGACAACTGTACGAATTGCCGTAGCCGCCTGAATCATACGTGCAGTCTCACGTAAAGTCATAGGACGTTCAAAAGTTATAACAATACCGTCAGCGCCTTGAAATCTTGATGGTAATGCTAATCCATTTTGCAAAGGAACGGCACGGGCACCATACCAGGGACGGTCATCAATAACCAAAGGCTTGCGAATTTGTTTTGATGGCTCAATAGCCTGTAGTGCTGAATCCGCTCTTTCTTGATCTGTTACAATCTTTTTGTTAACAGCTTCCGGATCAAGACAAGCTGTTAGAGCAAAGCTCAAAAACAGAGATAAAAAACTATTTTTAAAGTGTGGTTTCCAAAAAGCCATTTTTCGCACGAATCTTAATTATTCAGAAAGTATAGACACTCTGCGTTTAAGCGAACAGTTCTAGGGCCTTGAAACCTGAATTTATGAACAAAAGAATGGGGCTGATTTATTCAACGATTTGCTGTGTTTCTATAACCAGAACCGCAGGGCCTTCAGGATCATTTGGATGAAGGCGTCCAATGGGCCTAGGACGGGCATCTCGCAATCCCATCAGGATATTTTGTGTTGCTTCTTCAAATGTACCGTTCATACGCACTGACGAGTCTAGTGGATAATCAAATTCTGAAGACCAAAAAAGCTCAACACCGGCATCCATAGCCCAATCTGTTAGAACGGTTTTAAGAGAATCTCCGCGTACGGCTCGCCAGGTTCTAACTCCATCCAATGATCCGGCCATCGAAGGGCTGGAAACCATTTTCAGTTGTGACGGTTGAGACCAATCTTGTTGGGATTCGACAGCGTCAGGCATTGTACTCATCAAAACAGGTTCATCTGTAGCAATAGGCATATCAGGCTCTACAGCCGGCAGAACATCTGGTTCAGCCGGAACGATCTGCATAGGTTGGGCTGCCTCTGTAACAATTTCCTGCTCTACTTGTGGTAAAGGAGATACTGATGCCGGTGGCTCCGTTAAATCTGATTGTTGTGTAGAGATTTCGAGTCCTTTCTCAGCATTCATACGTGAGATCCGAGCCGGAACCCTAGGCCTTTGACTCACATCCAGCTTCGTATGACTTGAAACGAGATCCGATGAACGACTAACCATTGCATCATTACTTTGCACAGGAACAGGCATTGCTAATACTGGCTCTTGGAGCTCGATTTGTATTTGAGGCTGAGAGGCTGCAACTGGTAAAGGAGCAGGCATCATGTCCATTTCCGGCATTGCCTGCTGAGGCATACTACCATCTTGAATGTAAACAAAATTTCCACGAATAGAGGCGTTTAAGCCCACAGGGCTCAACATGCTTTGCAAAACCTGATCCCAAGGGCGCCCACCCTGCCATGATACGCTTTTTCCGGCATTGCCCTGGCTTTCAAAAGAATAAGTATAATTAGCCGGAACAACCTGTGATAGAGCAATCACAAGAGGAAGGTCACGCCCGAACCCTTGGATTTCAGCAAAGTTTGATTTGCGAATAGGGCTTTGTGGCACAGCTTGAACACGCATAGACGCTGAAGGTTGAGGCAATGGATTCAATGAACCTGACTCTTTCAACATTTGCCGCAAAAGAGACGCATCATCCGATCTTGTCGTAGCTTGATCCGGATAAGGATTAATCACAAGCCCGGAAGAAGGCTGAGACACAGGCGTCTGAGATGGCACAATAGGTTTTGGCGCCGGTGAAAGCGGCTGCATTTCAACAGGTGTGACGGGCATCGGATCAGTAGAAAATTGGGCAGGTGGAGGCGTTGGTGCTTGCTCTAATCGCACAGGAGATTGTACTTGCTCGGGCGCAGGCTGGAATTCAAACCCAGCCTCGACCGGATTTGACACAAAACAAAGGCCTAGCGCCGCAGTTGTTAATAGAGCTTTTTTCATTGTTTATGTATAAAGACCCAATGTTTGATAACAATCAAGACCCTACTTTGGCTTT
>JBCCLQ010000151.1:0-4495 GCA_039026795.1 Pseudomonadota bacterium | reverse complement strand
TAAAATAATTAATAAATGGTGCAAATTTAACAAATCTGCATGATAAAAAGGCTTAAAATCCTTGCTTTTTCTATATATTCCGCGTAAAACCTGCCCAGAATTCGATTAATGGAGATAAAAATGAAAGCCGATACACATCCGGATTACCACGAAATCAAGGTTGTCATGACAGACGGTACTGAGTTCACAACCCGCTCTACATGGGGCAAAGAAGGCGATGTCCTGAAATTGGACGTGGATCCGAAATCTCACCCGGCCTGGCAAGGTGGTGCTCATAAAGTGGTTGAAAAAGGCCAGTTGTCCAAGTTTGAAAAGCGTTATGGGGACTTCCTGTCTTCTGGCGGTAAAAAGGACGATAAAGCCAACTAATTCAAGGAGTTTAAGGGCTTATGACATTATCCCGCGCGATATTCGGAAGTGCCCTTATTCTGGCTTTTGCAATCATTCTTGCATCAATTAACCCTGCTGAAAGCCAACGCCGCGCTGATGGCTACATGATAGCTGCTTCGGGCCAGAACGGTCAGTTTATCTGGCGTGTGAACACTACGACAGGCGCTGTTTCCTATTGTGTACGCAGAGATAACTCATTAGACGCGGTCTTCATTGCACGCAGACCCCCATACTGTTCTGCGTCTTCTCCCCCAATGGCGTCTGGCCAGTAATTTTAAGCGGCTTCTTCAAGTTGTTTGAGCGCTTGAGCGAGCTTGTTTTTGACACCTTCCGCACTTTCACGTCTGGATTTTTGTTCTTCAATAATCTCTTCAGGTGCATTGTCTAAAAACTTTTTATTTTCAAGCTTTTGATTGATTTTCTTAATGTCAGAATCAAGCTTATCAATCTCTTTCTGCAGCCGTTTACGCTCCTGATCCAGATCAATAATATCCGCAATCGGCAAAATCAGTGTTGTTTCATCAACAACAGTCTGGATAGAACCTTTCGGGGTATCTCCATCAGTCATCTCAATGCTTTCAATACGCGCCATTTGTTTGATGAGAACATCAAAGGCTTCCAGCCCCTCTTTTGTGGCATCACAAGCATCTTTCACTATCAGGGCGATTTGCGCCTTCGCCGGCACATTCATATCGGCTCGGACTGAACGAATTTCGCTGATAACCCGAATCAACCAGTTGATCTTATCGGCTGCTTCTTTTGATTTCAGATCCTCGCCATAATCAGGCCATTTGGATGTAATCAATCGCCCCTCACCTGTTCCCAATTCCTGATGTAATTCTTCTGTAATGTAAGGCATAAAGGGGTTTAAAAGCTTCAAAATCTGTTCCAGAACCCAGCCTGTCGTCGCCTTTGTTTCTGCAATCAGCGCCTCGTCATCACCATTAATGATAGGCTTTGTGAATTCCAGATACCAGTCACAGAACGTCCCCCAGGTGAATTGATAAATCGCGCTGGCGGCATCATTAAAACGATATTGCTCCAGAGCTGTATCAATCTTATCAGTAGTCTCCAGAAGCGAATGGATAATCCATTTGTTAAGTGTGTGTTCCGCTGTTGCAGGATCAAAATCTGCGTTCGGCAACGCTTCGTTCATTTCACAATAGCGCGCAGCATTCCAAAGCTTGGTTGTAAAGTTCCGATACCCTTCGACACGATCTTCAGACAGTTTGATATCCCGCCCCTGTGCTGCCATGGCTGTGAGCGTAAAGCGCAAAGCATCCGCACCGAATTGTTCTATCAAATCCAGTGGGTCAATCACATTGCCTTTGGATTTAGACATTTTCTGGCCTTTGCCATCCCTCACCAGCGCATGGATGTAGACTTTCTTGAACGGTACATCGTCCATGAAATGCATACCCATCATCATCATTCGCGCGACCCAGAAGAAAATGATGTCAAAGCCCGTAATCAATACATCACCGGGATAGTATTTGTTTAGCTCAGGCGTTTTGTCTGGCCATCCCAGTGTTGAAAAGGGCCACAACGCAGATGAATACCATGTATCCAGAACATCTTCGTCACGTGTAATTTCAACAGGGCCGTCATAATGTTTATTGGCTTGTTCCTGTGCCTCTTCTTCGGTTTCAGCAACAAAGACCTCGCCATTCGGGCTATACCAGGCCGGAATTTGATGTCCCCACCACAGTTGGCGCGAAATACACCAGGGCTGAATATTCTCCAGCCATGAAAAATAAGTGTTTTCCCAGCTCTTGGGTACAAACTCGGTTTTGCCACTACGAACAGCCTCTAAAGCAGGCTGCGCCAGAGTATGCGCATCGACATACCATTGATCCGTCAAATACGGTTCAATCACAACACCAGAGCGGTCACCATAAGGCACCTGATGGACGTGATCTTCGATTTTATCGAGTAACCCGAGCTCATCGAAATCATCAACGACTTTCAAACGGGCTTTCTCTCGGCTCAATCCCACATAATCATCAGGACAGTTTTCGTTCATCGTCCCGTCAGGGTTCATCAAATTGATCAGTGGAATGTTTGCATCGGGATGACGTTTATAAACCTCGTAGTCATTATAATCATGCGCGGCTGTAATTTTCACCGCACCAGATCCAAAATCAGCCTTCACATACTCATCGGCCACAATCGGAATCGGGCGATCAACGATCGGCACGATAACTTTTTTACCGACCAAGTCTTGATACCGCTCATCATCGGGATGAACAGCCACCGCGCCATCCGCCAGGATTGTTTCAGGGCGAGTGGTGGCAATCGCGATATATCCCTCGCCTTCTTCAAACGGATAGCGGAAATGATACATCTTGCCTTTAATGTCTTTATGCTCAACTTCCAGATCAGAAACAGCCGTTTGTAACTTGGGATCCCAGTTCACAAGGCGTTTATCGCGATAAATCAAA
Source organism: Pseudomonadota bacterium (assembly GCA_039026795.1). GTDB lineage: Bacteria > Pseudomonadota > Alphaproteobacteria > Micavibrionales > Micavibrionaceae > JAUHXT01. The sequence continues at coordinate 1,664 of JBCCLQ010000151.1, read as the reverse complement.
CCTTCTTTGTAAAGCTGAACAAAAGTTTTTAGGACAGCTTTCGAGCACCCTTCATCCATGGTAAAACGCTCGCGTTCCCAATCAGGGGTAGCCCCAAGTTTACGAAGCTGTTTGGTAATAGTACCGCCGGAATATTCCTTCCATTCCCAAACTTTTTCTAGGAATTTTTCGCGCCCCATATCACGACGATTTTCGCCTTTTTCATCCAACTGACGCTCAACCACCATCTGTGTTGCGATACCGGCATGGTCGGTTCCAGGCATCCATAGAGAATCATTGCCTTTCATCCGTTTATAACGAGTCAGAATATCCTGCAATGTCATGGTCAGCGCATGCCCCATATGCAAAGAGCCTGTCACATTCGGTGGCGGCATCATGATGGTATGCGGCTGGGCATTACTTTGCGGGTCAGCGGCAAAGCTTCCGGATTGCTCCCAATCCTGATAATGCTTGTCTTCTATTTCACTGGGCTTAAAAGTCTTATCCAGCATGGCTAGGCCTTCTGCTAATTACACATTTGTTCTGGATAAGGGTTTTACTCGTCTAAAGCGCGTCTCGCAAGCTTTTCCAGCTCTTTTTGGACTAAACGCTCGACCATGGGTGAAAGATTGCCATCAACCCATTCTCTAAGCATCGGATTCAGCAATTCACGGACAATATCCTCGACTGTGACGCCATCATAACCTTCACGGCGATTAATGGGCATACTACCCGTTAATTTGGATAAACTGCCGACAGCTGCTGCTGCGACGGGATCGGATACAATTTTTTCAACCGTCTCTTCCATATCAATCTCAGGCGCTGGCGCAGGTTCGGGCTCAGGTTCTGGTGTATCCTGCATATCTTCCGTCAGTTCAAAGACATCTTTGGGTTCGGGCTCAGGTTCTGGAGTTGGTTCGGGCTCTGGGGTTGGCTCCGGTTCAGGTACAGCTTCTGCCGCAGCAGGCTGTTCACCTCCCTCTTCGTCATCATCTGCAATGATTTGACGAATGGACGCTAGAATTTCTTCTATGGATGGTTCCTGATCAGGTGATTGATCTGCTGGCATATTGAAATCGATACTAGAAAAAAGTGAATATTAAAGAATACGCTATTTACAGTTTCTACCATCATACATGGCTTGTCAAAGCCGTAAATACTTCAATCCTCATCATTATTTGTGAAAAACACTGAAAAAGATACGGATTTTACAGCTTAAAATCGCTCTTGGGTTCAAATCCGGGAAGGTAGGGAATCGCTGAGTCAAACAGACAACGCTCTGAAAAGGCATCGCCTGAGCGAATATACAGCATCGCTTTGCCCGCACTTAAAGGTTCAGAGCGCAGAACAGCAACCAAACGTCCGCCATCCACCAACTGATTTAATAGGTTTTGTGGAACAAATCCCACTGCTCCATTGATCAACATGGCGTTATAAGGAGCGTGTTGTTCCAACCCATCCTGCATTCCGCCTTCGAAAGCAACAATATTATTAGCATCTATTTTATTCCAAAGAGCCTCTGCATGAGCTGCATATCCCTTAGCCTGATCCAGCGTAATGACCGTACTCGCAATATTGGATAAGATTGCGGCTGAGTATCCACTTGGATCGCCGATGTCTAAAACAGCTTGATCAGAGGATAATCCCAAAGCTTCAACCATGCGCGCATGCGTGGCGGCCTCAAT
>JBCCLQ010000150.1:0-4496 GCA_039026795.1 Pseudomonadota bacterium | reverse complement strand
GTTATTTACGATGGTATGAACCGTCAGGATGTTCGCATCAGCAATTACAACACAAAACATCGTGGACTTACACAAGGCTTAAAATATCTGGCCGCAAATTTTGCTGAGCTTGTAAATGGAAATCTTGCTAGTCTGGGACTTAGCTCAAAGGTCGAGCCTCTTAAACCGGATCATCATATATCACTGGAGTTTGTAGCGCCCAATGATGATATGTCTAATTCAGCCAAGAAAAAATTAGACGAAACGTTATTTAATCTAGTCAATGTCAATGCAGTCCTGAGAGGATTTGCTGCAACCAGAAAAAGAGATTTTAATAAACTCTTAGAGAACGGAGGACATCCTCTTAAATATCAATTGGTCTATGAGAGAAGCGAACCGCAAGTAGATCCCGTAGCAATTGGTTATTGTGCGTATTCACCAACCTTGGACAGAAAAGGCCGAAAATCTGCAATTATTCATGAGTTATATACAATAGATGGTAGAAGAACTCCCGAAATTACAAAAGCAATCTTAGGAAAGGTAGCAGCGGAGACCAATGCAGAAAAATTAATGCTGGGAATCGCGGATGATGACCGTCTCGGACAAATTTATCTAGAGCAAGCCGTAAATCTGGGTGCGAAAAAACCGGCAAGTGTAGTTAGCTTTGATGCTACGCGACAAGCAAGAGATGGCTTTGGCAGATCAGCAAAAGCCTTCACAAGACGTTTTAAAGCGGAAGATGTAGAGCTTTTAAAAGATTTTAGTACCGCTTCAGGTTCGCCTTTGCTTGATCCTAAGTTTGATTTTGCAAATTTAACATCTGCAGATGTGAAGACAGAAGTGGTGATCACATTCTCGGATGACAGCGAAGAAAGACTTCTTGGTGTGACTGTTCTAAATAGGGACCTATCTTTGATGACGACCGCTGAAATTGTAGAAGCCGAACACACAAGAACACCGGAGGGTATTGAATACCCTGAACGACTTGAGATCGTTCCTTCCGTTCTTGATTTTGTAAGATCTGATGAACAAGCAAGAAAAGATCTTGGCCTCGTAAATGGTCCGGATAAAACTGAATTCCGCTGGAATGTTGCAAAATTCGGCTCACATAATGATGGTAACCCTTCGGATAAAACACGAGCAACTCAGCTCTTCAGTGTGATGGACAGTACTATTTTGGGTTTAAGCAGAGCCATACCACCGCGACAAGTTGCCGTATTGTCCAATGGCGATTTAAAAGATCTTGCAGAAAACTGGGAACGTAACGCATCTAATATTTCTGTAGCCAACAACAGAGTCCGCGTCACTCACGTCCCAACAGAGCGCGCAAGACTAGACGCACATACTGAAGCTTTAGCAGAAAGAGGAATACTAAGCTTAAGCGATAATCCCCCCGCACGCACAGTGGGCTTAGATAAGCCTGGCGGTGGACCAGGTGCAGGCACTAGAAGAGCTGCAGAAGGCCCTGTCTGGCAAATCTAAAAAATTTATTACTGTTCATCCGTGATCTTCAATTTATAATGTCTATATGACTCATGAACTTGACGGCAAATACCGCGTATCGACAACCACCAACTATCAAGGCCCGCTGGAAAAGAAAAGCGACGGCGAAACCGAAATCCGTGACGGGCAAACACGTCGCTATGATGATGCAAACTGCCTGTGGACCAGCACGTTCAACGTTTTAAGCGATACAGAAGTGGAAATGGTTTCTGTTGCCGACCCTTCCGAAGCGCATACCGACTTTCTGCTCACCAGCCCTGACGGATCACCGACACGCGACAGCGTAACCTATACCAGCACGCTCAAACTTTCCCGCAAAAAGAATGAGGGGGGCGATGATCAAATTCAGCTTTCCGGCCAAATTGAATACGGCAATGAATTGATTTTTATTACGATGCGTAAAGTAGGATCGCTTGACAGTTAAATCTGCGCGGAGTCAAACTTCTGGGCATAGCTTTGTTCGGCTTCACTAATTTCCACCAAATCACTCTCACGCTTTAAAAGCCTGCGAATACCTCGTCCGCTGACGGGGATATATTGAATACGCCGGCCCATTTTCTGCCCGATATCTTCACTACTGATTTGAAGACCGTTTCGGATCAAAAATTCTTTGGCAAACACATACACTTTCCGGCCATCATCATTGTCATGGAAATCACCGGCACCAAAAAGCTTGGCTTTCATCTTGGATGGCTTTCCGCCCAATTGGGTGAGAGTCATAATCATAGAATTCATCAGCTGCTCGCAATATTTGCGCAACTCATCAGATTCTTTTGAAAAACTGGGAAATTCTGCGATTAAGCTTTCCGGTAAAAGTAAATGTCCCAACCCACCGGCCTTGATCTCCGGTTCATGAATGCAAATACCGATCCCCGTACCGACTGTAGTGACCAACATCACATCTTCTAAATTGCTACACCGAAAACGCCCGATTGGAATGTCCAATGGTTTGGCCTCAACCAGACTATCAAAGTACGAGGCATAATCATCGATCTCCCGGCGATCCTCGCCAAAGAAACCCTTGGATTCCGCTAAATTTTCTTGTGTTGTATCCATTTTTTTAAGACGAACCTATTTTTTTGGTCTTACTTTCATTGTACTACCTAAGGCCGTCTTTCAGCAAACTATGATCGCATGCTTACCGCGCTTTATCGTGGGATAAGGCATCGCAATACCACGTATAGGTTTGCTCAAGACCTTCTTTGAGAGCTATAGTTGGCTTCCAGCCTAGGCCATAGAGCTTTGAACTATCCAGTATTTTACGCGGCACCCCATCGGGCTTTAAGGAATTGTAAACCAGTTCTCCATCATAGCCGATAATGTCCTGAATCAGCTTGGCAGTCTCCATAATACTGAGCTCCTCCCCACTCCCGATATTGATAGGATTTTCGGATGAATATTGTTTTAAAACATGCACTAACGCATCAGCCAGGTCATCAACATGCATGAATTCACGCGACGGCGCCCCCGTCCCCCAAATCGCAACGGATGCAATTTCCTCTTTTTTGGCTTTATGAATTTTATGGATCAGCGCCGGAATCACATGCCCGGTCTCGGGATCAAAATTATCATTCGGACCATATAGGTTGGTTGGCATCGCGGATATATAATCGCATCCATATTGCTTACGGTAGAACTGTGCCAATTTTACGCCCGCTATTTTTGCTATTGCATAGGCTTCGTTTGTTAGCTCTAGCGGTGCGGATAACAAACAATCCTCAGTAATCGGCTGTTTGGCTTCACGCGGATAAATACAAGATGATCCTAAGAACAAAAGCTTTTCAACACCCGCCTTATACGCACCATGTATCACATTCTGTGCAATCGCCATGTTCTGATAGATAAATTCGGCTGGTGCGTTCATATTCGCTCCGATACCGCCCACTTTGGCTGCCGCGATAATCACAACATCGGGCTTTGTACTTTCAATCCAGTTCTCTGTATCCTGCTGACGTGTTAAATCCAGCTCATCATGGGTAATTTTTAAGACCTCACACGGTTCGTGTTCCAACCGCCGTAATATTGCCTGCCCCACCATTCCGGTATGTCCGGCCACCCATATTTTTTTGTCTTGTAACGAAAACTCAGGCATAGAGTTTTACTTTTTGACCCATGATCCGATCCGCATTGACCATATCTTTGACCAAATCATCAAATGATGTTTTGGGCGCCCAGCCTAATTTTTGAAATGCCTTTACCGGATTGCCTTGCAAAGTTTTGATCTCGTTCGGACGAAATAACTCTTCGTCGATAACAATCAACTCATGCCCTGTCGCCGCATCAATACCTTTTTCTTCCACGCCCTCACCTGCCCACTCGATTGTAATATCAACATGGGCAAACGCCTTCTCAACAAACTCACGCACACTGTGTGTTTCACCGGAGGCAACCACGTAATCATCGGGTGCATCCTGCTGTACGATTTTATAGACGGCCCCCATATAATCCCGCGCGTGCCCCCAGTCTCTGCGTGCATCCAGATTGCCAAGACTTAAGCTGTCACGCAATCCGGCCTCAATCTCGCACACAGCCTTGGTGATTTTACGTGTTACAAACTCTTCACCGCGGATCGGGCTTTCATGATTGAATAAAATACCGTTACTGGCATGTATTCCATATGCATCACGATAATTACGCACTGTCCAATAACCGAAAAGCTTGGCGGAGCCATACGGGCTGCATGGTGCAAAAGGCGTGTTTTCATCCTGCGGAGCAGGGGCATCACCGAACATTTCCGAACTGGATGCCTGATAAAACCGCGTATGATTTTCCAAACCCAGCGCACGAATGGTTTCTAAAATCCGCAATGTACCAAGCGCATTGATATTGGCTGTATGCTCTGGCGTATCAAAACTCACGCGCACATGGCTCATCGCTGCCATATTATAAATTTCATCGGGAATGATCTGGGATATAAGGCGAGTCAGCGAGCCACTATCAGACAAGTCACCGTAATGGAGTTGAAGCTCATCCAGATGATCTATGCGATCCGTATCCGGCACGGCGGAATATTC
>JBCCLQ010000149.1:0-4502 GCA_039026795.1 Pseudomonadota bacterium | reverse complement strand
GTGGTATGTCAACAACAATCGAACAAAAAATTAAATATAGATAAATTTATACATGAAACTGTATTTCGTATTAGTATTCATAGAAAATAATATAAGTATTTATACTTCGTTTTACATGAATACTTAAAATTTATACATGATTTCTTCATGATTCACCTACGATGTAGTAATCGCATCCAATCAATTTCTGAACAAATTAATATTTTAGACGTTTGTGTCGGTTTTATAGAGCGATAGAAAATCGACCGAGCTCATCGCAAAGTTGGAATATAGGTGGCTTGCGAAAATGCCGGGGACGTGGGAATCGCTTGCAAATCCTTGATTTCCACTAGGGAAAGCCAGAAGAGCCTGAACAGCATCCATCGGTCTTTGTTGGTATAAGGAACTGATCGGTTGTTGCAGGGAGGGTGGGATATGCACATATGTGCGTTTGGATTGACTTTGAGTATTCGCAGCGAATACTTGTGGATCCGGCTCTGAGCGGGTGTTTGCAGAATCAGTTGGTGTTGATTTTACGCTGAATTTTTTATCAAAAAATGCATAAATCTGTTCCAAAGTGCGTGGCTGACCTGTTTTCGAATCATAAAAAACACCGCGATTGGCTGCTGATTCTTTCGGGAATATATAGGCTCCGATGGTTTGTGGGTCATTCTGCATGGCTTTTAAGAAGCCTGCAGCGCCGCTAGCACCCAAAAAATGTGCAAAATACATCTCTGTCGGCCCGATATCGCCGCCAACATGGGTTTCCAGGAATTCTTTATTCTCACGGGCAAATTCACCGGCCATGAGAGAGGCGAGTTCAGGGTCTTTACGCAGGGCCAAGAGCTCTGATCTGCTTTGAGAAGTATCAATGCCGTATTTCGCGCCGTGCTTATCCATCATGTGCATCCATGTGCTTTCGATGAACTGGTATAGGCCCGTGGCGCTGCTGGTGCGGGCTTTGGCGGCCGGGTTAAAGGAACTCTCTGCCGCCGCTTGTTGCACCATATAGGCAAAATCAACCCCGGTTTTATAGCTTGCGGTTTGAATCGCTTGGACGACGCTCTTTGGAGCGTTGGAGGTCAAGCTGGCTAAAGTACTGTTTTCAAACATATTATTAACTTTTTTCCGCGTACAATATGATTCAATATTTATCGAACTGTTGAATAACATCGCAAAGGGCGTGCCATTTCGCAGTTTTGGCGTGTTACACTAAGTTGCAAACTTTCAAAAGGGATCACATATGCCGGATTATTCACCACCAGTTGCAGAAATGATGTTTGTTTTGGATCATGTTGTGGGCCTGTCCAAATTGCCCGAACATCCGGATTTAGGGGCATTGGATGCCGATATGGTGGAAAGCGTTTTGGAACCTGCTGCGAAATTGGCGGCGGAGGTGATCGCACCTCTGAACTGGGAGGGTGATCAGTTTGGTGCGAAGCTTAAAGACGGTTCTGTAACAACGGCGCCCGGTTTTAAGGAAGCCTATGCCGAATATCGTGATGGTGGGTGGAATGCCGTGCCGTTTTCGCCCGATTTTGGCGGGCAGGGATTGCCGTGGGTGATTGCCTTCGCCGTTCAGGAGATGTGGCAGGCCGCGAATATGTCGTTTGGTTTGTGCCCGTTGCTGAACCAAGGAGCAGTTGATGCAATTGAACATCACGGATCGCAGGAACAAAAAGATTTCTATTTGGAAAAGCTGGTGTCCGGCGAGTGGACAGGGACGATGAACCTGACAGAGTCGCAAGCGGGTTCTGATTTATCTGCCATTCGATCCAAAGCCGAACCACAGGATGACGGTACATATAAAGTATCGGGGCAGAAAATTTACATTACATATGGTGAGCACGATTTTACCGAGAATATTATTCACCTTGTCCTTGCCCGTTTGCCTGATGCGCCGGAAGGTGTGAAAGGTATTTCACTGTTCATCGTGCCAAAGTCTTTGGAAGACGGAACGCGCAATGATGTTATCTGCACTGGCATCGAGCACAAACTTGGTATTCATGCGTCACCTACTTGCACGATGCAGTTTGGTGATCAAGGCGGTGCGACAGGTTACTTGGTTGGTGAAGCCAATCAGGGTTTAAAATATATGTTCACCATGATGAACAATGCGCGTTTGTCCGTGGGCTTGCAGGGTGTTGCGATTGCAGAACGTGCTTATCAGGCGGCGCTTGCTTATGCGCAGGACCGTGTACAGGGTACTGCACTCACCGATAAATCCAAACGTGTGGCGATTGCCGAACATGCGGATGTGAAGCGTATGTTGATGACAATGAAGGCGCAAATAGAAGCGGCGCGGGCTCTTACATATGACGCCGGACTTGCACTGGATTTGGCACGAACAGGGGATAAAGTTTCACAAGCCAAAGTCGATTTGCTGACACCGATCGTGAAATCATGGGCAACCGATATGTCATTAGATGTTACATCGATGGGTGTACAGGTGCATGGCGGTATGGGGTTTGTCGAAGAGACGGGCGCAGCACAATATTACCGTGATGCGCGCATCTTGCCGATTTATGAAGGTACGAATGGTATTCAGGCCGCTGACTTTGCGTTTCGAAAAGTTGTGATGAATGGCGGAGAGGTTGCAAACGCCTATTTGTCTGAAATTTCAGACGCTGCAAATTCTGAACTTTTAAAAGACAGTGTAAAAGCACTTTTACACCTGACAAAAAATCTTGTTAATGCCGGAGCTGAAGATCCTGACTATGTCGCAGCAGCGTCCACGCCTTATCTTAACGCGTTCGGAATTATAGCAGGTGCAGGAATTATGGAGCGTAGCCAAAAAGCAGCACAAGATTTGTTAGAGTCTGGTAATGGGGATAGTGCATTCCTCAAGCAGAAAATCTATACGGCCGCGTTTTACAGAGATAATATTTTACCGCACGCTAAGGCCTATATTAAAGCGGCTTCAGAAGGCAGCACTTCTCTATTATCAGCGAGCTAACTTATTGAGGCCCCGATAACAGTGATTGTGGCGGGTATTCCGCTAGACAGTCCGATATTGCTTGGGCTCTGACACCTTCGATTGTTCTTGTTCGCAAAGATGGAAATAAACCGAATTGTTTGACGGTACCCTGTGCCACGCACTCACAATATTCGTCGTTATTGGTTTCATTGCGGCGTGTGATTTCGGACATGTTTTGGCAATCTGTGTAGGCCATACCTGCAATGTTAACCTCATCGATACATTGCGGATCTTCGGTATAGATTTGTGTTAAAATATCATACTGCTCGTAATAGGGGCCGACCTCTTCACGGATACTCAAGAACGCGCCACCAATGCATTCGCAATCATAATATGTATTTTTCATCACATCTGCGACACAGCGATTGTGAATGCCCATAGCTTCCTCAGCCATTTCATCAGGCGTCATAATGCCGTCATCAATGAGAAAGTCGATGCTGTCGCGAAAATCACTTTCGCGCTGTGCTTCTGCCGGCAAAGGCAGACTCAGTGACATTAGTGCTACGAAGGTGCATATGAAGAATTTATTCAGCATTATCTATAGTTTAACACTGATTACAGGTGATTCCAAAATGTGAAAAGAGGGTAGAGCCTATGCGGATTTACGCTCACCCTTTATTTTTTTCCAAAGCCCCTGAAAGTTGCCGGATTCATCTTTTTCGCCCGGTTTACCTTTCATGGCCTGGTTCTGGTTCTGACCTTTGAGGTTTTTCATTTTGTCCTCAAGCATCTGAGCCTTGCGCGCACGGGCTTTTTCTTCACGCTCTTTGAGTTGCGCTTTGTATTCCTCGGCTTGCTTTTGGCTGTATTCACTTGTCAACAGAACTTGCTGAGCTTGTTTTTGCCATTGGTCTCTTTGGGCTTTCAGGTCTTCGACTTGCTCCTTCGCTGTATCCAGTTGATCTTCGAGCATGCGGATACGCATTTTCATGCGTTCCATTTCGAGCATGTCAGCAGCTTTTTTCATTTCAGCTTCGACATTTTGTTGTGGGTTGGATTCAGAGGTGTTTTTCAAACCGAATACGCGGTCCAATTCAGAAACATCAATGATACGACGATTGTTGGCATCAATTTCGTATGACAGCTTACCGCTGTTCATAGCACGTTGAATGGTGGACTTAGATTTACTAGTGAGTTCAGCTGCACGCTGAGCGCCTACTTTCGCCATAGCATTATTCCTTCCAATAGATTTTCCCTATTCCTTCTCAATACGCTTATTGAGCATTCCCGTCAAACGTTGCCACTGTGCACCGGAAAATAAGTGTGCATAAATAAAGGGTAACCAGCCTTTTTTACGCCATTCCATAAAGGTTTTATCGTCCAGTTCACCAAACTTCTGTTCATCCACGATCTGGAAGCCGGAGAAGTTGATTTTCTTATCGCCACCCAATGCGATTTCAGCCTGACGATCAACCAGAATGCCGCTGTCAGACAAGGCTTTGCTAAACTCAATCGTGTGCTGAGCTGCTGCATGGTAAGACTTGCAGAACTCTAAAGCGTTTTTCGCAAGAGCTGTTGCTTCGCCATCTTTATCAAAGAATTTCTG
>JBCCLQ010000148.1:0-4511 GCA_039026795.1 Pseudomonadota bacterium | reverse complement strand
ATCCGCAAATTGCGTAGAAGCGTTATGCAAGATAATCGCGCTATCGACTTCTTTTTGAAACTGTGCGGCCGCATCTTTACCTTCTGTAATGATAGCGTCTGTGTGATTCGAGCCATATGTGTTGATATGAGATATGGCCTCATCAATGCCTGATACATATTTACAACTGATCTTGGCATCCAGATATTCTGTGCTCCAATCATTGGCATGCGCCGCTTGCACACGGCTGTCTAGTCTTTGGGTTTTTTCGTCGCCTATCACCTCACAATCTTGGTCAAGCAGAGCCGTGATGATATCTTTGGCTGTATCCTGATTGAGATCATTATGGAATAAAAGCGATTCAGCCGCCCCGCAAATACCGGTTCGGCGGAGTTTGGCATTTACAATCACATCACGCGCCATATCAGCATTAACGCTCTGATCCACAAAAATGTGACAGTTACCGTCCAGATGCGCAAAAACAGGCATGGCCGCTTCGTTCATCACACGTTCAATCAGTCCGCGGCCTCCACGCGGAACGATCACATCGATATAGTCATAAGCTTTCAGCATGTTTCCGAGCAATGAACGGTCACCGCTTTTTATCATGGAAACCGCAGCAGATGGCAAATTGCTCTCTGATAGACTGTCTTCAATCAAGGAATGTAGGACGAGGGCTGTATTTAAGCTGTCTGATCCGCCACGTAGCAGGCAGGCGTTGTGGGATTTCAAACACAAAGCCGCGGCATCAATTGTTACATTTGGGCGGGATTCATAAATAATGCCAAGCACGCCGATAGGCACAGATACTTTTTGAATATGCAGCCCGTTTGGTCTGGTCCAGTCTTCTAAAATTTCTCCGCATGGATCTTCGAGTTTCGCTATGTCCTCAACACTTTGTGCTATGGCCTGAATGCGCTCTTCGTTCAGAGTTAGGCGATCAATAAACGCATCTGTTTGTTTGTTGGCTTTCGCATTCTCAATATCCTTTATATTGGCATCCAAAATGGCTTGAACATTATTTTTTAGTTTATCGAACAAAAACCCCAGACATTGATTGATTTGATCACTATCAGCCTTGGAGAGTGTATACGCAGATTGACGCAAAGCAGGGCCTGTTTGCGTCATAAAGGAAGTATCTGGTTGTTTTGAGGCTGCCTCACTCATAAATTAATAAACCCTTTAAAGAAATAAGATTAAGTGAGGTGTAGGGATTTGTATAGCCTGCTTTTGCTTTTTTCTAATTCAGGTTCTGAGACACAGAAGAAATGGTTTTGTCTTTAAGAGCCTGATCTACGTCCTTCGACAATGTTTCTTCAATGATTTGCGTAGTCGCATTGACAGCCAATTCCGCAGCGTGATTTTGAATGTCAGCAATGGCGTTATCTTCAATACGTTTTAAGCGTTCGGTCAGTTGCTCTTCTTTGCGTGCCATAGCTTCAGCTAAGTCCGCTTCCGCTTTTACACGAATTTTTTCAGCATGCTCTTCAGCGTTCTTGATAATGCTTTTGGCTTCTTTTTCAGCATCACGTTGTTTGCGCTGATATTGAGCCAAAAGCTCCTGTGCTTCTACACGCAGATTTTCGGCTTCATCAATCTCTCGGCGGATTTCTTCGATCTTCTTATCCAGGGCGCCTACAATAAATTTGCCGGCAAACTTATAGACAATGAAACCAAAAATCACAAAAGAGATGGCAACCCAAACATTTGAATCATTTAAAATGTCGCTCATTATGCTGCCTCCGCTTTGCCGTTAAGGCTCTCAACAATACTCTTTGCTTTTTGCGCATCGGGATTAACGCCGATTATTTTTTGCACGGCGTCAGCAGCAACTTCTGTTGCGATATCGTTCATATTGTCCATAGCTTCGCTTTTGGCTTGTTCAATACGTGTTTCGATATCCTGAATCTCTTTTTCAGAGCGTTTCTGAAAGGCGTCGAGATCATCAGCAATCTTTGCTTTTATAGATTTATCAATCTCGGAAATAGTATCTGCAGCATTGCTGCGCGCTTCTGATAAGCCAGCTTCGTATTGCTGTTGAACTTCTTCTGCCTCTGCCTGAAGTTTTTCAGCAGAGCTTAAATCAGCATCAATATGATTTTTGCGGTTTTCTATTGTTGATGACAAATCCGGTAATGATTTCTTTGAGAAGAAGAAATACATCAAACCAAAGATCACTATGAGCCAAAAGATTTGCGGAGAGTATGTCGAAAAGTCCAGCTGTGGCAGACCATCGACTTCCGCGTAGTCTGCGCCATGACCATCATACTCGCCTTCGCCGGCACCATAAGCTGCATCGCTTGGTGCTTCTGCAATATCTTCAGCAGCAAAAGCTACAGATGGTAAAAAAGCAAAGACACCTGCAACGAATGACAGGTATCTTGCGTTTAGTTTATATCCAAAAGATTGGATCATATTGGCTTAACCAAACAGCAATGCTGCGCCCAGACCGATTGGGATAATACCCAAGGCTTCGATGAACGCCAAAATAATGAAGAAGTTTTGATCCAGCAAAGGCTTTGCTTCAGGGTTACGACCCACTGCTTGAGCATATCCTTGTGTGTAAAGACCCAAGCCTAAACCTGCGCCCAAAGCAGGCAACATTGCGAGAGCTCCTGCAAGTAGTTTCATTGCATCAATTTCCATTTTTAATTCCTCTTAATAGTTGGTTTAAACTCGTCTAAATTTGGCGCTGATCATACAGACTTAGTGGTGAAGATCAACTGTGTCCTTCAAATATACGCATGTCAAAATTGCGAATACATAAGCCTGAATCCCGGCAACCAAAAATTCAAATGCAATCATTAAAATATTAAAGAATATGGGAAATATTCCTAAAATAACATATCCGCCGCCCATACCCGCAGCTGCTACGGCAAAACCTGCAATAATCTTCAGCATGATGTGACCAGCCATCATGTTCGCAAATAAACGAACAGCCAATGTAATAGGGCGGACAAAGAAAGAAACAATCTCAATCGCAACAAGCGGCACAATCAGCCACCACGGAACGCCCGGCGGTTTAAAAAGCGTCAGGAATTTCAAACCATGATTAAAGAAGCCGAAGGCTATAACCATCACGAATATAAAAAAGGCCATAAATCCGGTTACGGCAAGGTGTGATGTGTATGTAAAGGATCCCGGTATAAGCCCCAAAAGGTTGCCGAGCAGCACAAACAGGAACAACGTGAATATAAACGGGAAATACTGCGCGCCTTTTGATCCAATCGTTGTACGCACCATATTGGCAATAAAGCCATACAACAATTCGGCGGTCATTTGCGCGCGATTTGGAACAAGTGCTTTGCGCTTTGTCGCTAATGTTAGAAAGGCAACAGAAACAAACAACGCAATAGTCATCCACAAAGCAGAATTTGTATAGGAGATATCAAGCCCACCAACAATCAAAGGTTCTGCGTGAATGGGTTCAATCACAAACTGTTTTACAGGATTTGCCACGTTTTAAACCTATATTCTTAACGTATTAATTCTTGATCAGTTAGTTAGCGAATTTTATAGGGGAATGCAATGGCTGAAAGGGGCTTTTGGGTGGTTTTTTTACAGTTTTTGCTTCATGCGGCGATCGGCTCTGTAAACCCCGCCAATCAGCCCTAAAATAAAGCCTCCGAGGATGCCCCACGGGGCTGTTCCGGCGAAATGATCGACTAAATATCCAACCAAGCCTCCTGAAATCACATAGGCCAGAAATTCATAGCCAATATTGGCGCCGCGCGTATGCTGATTTTCGACCGGTTTGGGATTATAATCTTCTTCGAATTCATCGCGCGCCGCTTTGATGCGATCTTCCAGATCGTCCTTATTTTCGGACGGCATTATTCAGCAGCCTCGAGGAAATCCATTTGCTGGTTCAGATCAACAGACACAAGCTGTGATACACCGCGCTCGGCCATAGTCACCCCATAAAGGCGATCCATACGCGCCATAGTTAAGCGGTGGTGTGTGATGATCAGGAAACGGGTTGTGCCGCGCTCGGCAATTTCATCCAGCAAATCACAAACACGATCCACGTTGGCATCATCCAACGGCGCATCAATCTCGTCGAGAACACAAATAGGAGAGGGATTGGTCAAGAACATAGCAAAAATGAGAGCGATAGAGGCCAATGTCTGCTCACCACCGGACAGCAACGTCAGGGATTGCAGGGTTTTACCCGGTGGCTGCGCAAATATTTCCAAACCTGATTCCAAAGGATCGTCCGATTCAATCAAAGCCAAATGCGCGCTACCACCATTATAGAGTTGAACAAATAGCCGTTGGAAATGCTCATTGACGGTATCAAAAGCCTTCATAAGACGTTCACGCGCTTCTTCATTCAGTTTATTGATACCTTCGCGCAATTCTTCAATGGCCTGTACCAAGTCGTCACGTTCGCTGAATATGCCGCCCAATTGCTCTTCAAGCTCTTCTGCCTCCGTTTCAGCCCGCAAGTTCACAGGGCCAATCATATCACGGGAGCGAATGGCTTTATCTTTTTGGGTTTTGAAGGTTTCTAGCTCAGGTAACTCCTCAGT
>JBCCLQ010000147.1:0-4568 GCA_039026795.1 Pseudomonadota bacterium | reverse complement strand
TAATCTGACCCAGTTTTTCGCCCGTGGAACGATTGATCACTTCTTTGTTCGCAACCGCCTGACGCAAGTTATCAGCCACAGCCAAGCCGGATTGAATGTTTGTATCGGGTAGCAGAATCACAAATTCCTCACCACCGTAACGCGCAACCAAATCCTTGCCCTTAACGCCATCCACCAATGTACGCGCGACCAAACGTAAAACCTGATCCCCAACCTGGTGGCCGTAATTATCATTGAAAGCTTTGAAGTGATCGATATCGAGAATCATGAAAATAAATCCAAGCCCTGATTGTGACGCATATTCGATCATTTGGTCCAGTTGTTCATCGAGCATTTTGCGGTTTGCCAAACCTGTCAAACCGTCTGTCATTGCTTCCTGACGGACTTTATCGAGGTCTTTCTTCAATTCGTCCATGGCGACCGCTGAACGTTCCAGCTGCTCTTGTAACTTGCGGTTATCATTGAGCATTTTGGTTGTATCAGCCACTACAGCTTTAACGATTTCCTGCAATTCTTCTTTGTCGGCGTCCGCTTCCAGCTTTTTATTCACGCCTTCGAGTGTTTGCGCATATTCGTCGGTGGCCTCTTTTACATTCGATACGAGGCCGGAGACATCCTGAATTGTAGAATGAATTTGATCACCGGCTTCTTTGTATAAATCCTGATGACGGCTTTCTGAGATATATTTTTCATACAAAGCACGGATTGTAGTATCCGTAATTGTGCCGTCTGTTTTGATTTTTTGATCGATTTCTTCGCGCAGGTTCGGATTCAAATGCGCGTAATAAACGTACCATACCTCAAAATGATCCGGGCTTGGCGCAATATCAAGCTTATGCATTTTTTCCAGCGCGGCGCTGGCAATTTCATTGGCTTTATCTGTATCGTGTTCGTAAATCACCGCAAAAAATCCCGAAATCCTATTTAAGTCGTCTCAGATCCGCTTAAGACCCTATGGTTTTGATATTAAAATGAAAAGCAGTGAGGGGAAACCCTTTTTGCCATACTATTTTATTATGCCCGAAAAGCTTTAAACCAGCCTTAATTATTTATGACAATCAAATCCATTTGGTGGAGGGGTCAAAACGCTCACTTGGTGCAGCTTTTAAAGCATCCGCCACGTCCTCAACCGTATCCACAACGGTGAATAAATGGCTGTGATTGCCGCGCATAAAGCCTTTTTCACCCAAGCCGCTCACCAGTGCGGTGAGATTGTCCCAATACCCGTCAATGTTCACCACTACAGTCGGTTTATCGTGTAGTCCGATTTGTTTCCAAGTAATCACTTCGAAAAATTCGTCCATCGTACCAATACCGCCCGGTAAAACGACGAAAGCATCGGCAAGATCAACCATCTTTTGTTTGCGTTGATGCATGGTGGGAACAATGTGAATTTCGGTGAGGTTTTTGTGATCGAGTTCATAGTCCACCAGACTTTCCACCATGACGCCGATGACTTGCCCACCTTTTTCGAGAGCCGTATCGGCAAGTAGCCCCATCAGACCCACACTGGCCCCACCGTAAACGGTTGTCCAGTTTTCTTTCACCAGAGATTGCGCAAGGTCGATCGCCGATTGTTTGTAAACATCATCGACATTGTTGGATGAACCGCAATAGACGCAGACTGATTCAATCATCGTTATTCCTGATATTAGTTGTTTTCTTGTGGCTGATTAGCGTCTTCATCCGTTGCATTCAGAACATAATCTTTACCGGACCATGAAAGCGTCACAGGATCACATTGTTTGGCCTGAATCTCAATATGCTGATTGCAGGTTAAAACTTCTTCTACTTCTTCGCCCTCGGCTAATTCTGCTTCTTCATTTTCTTTTGTGATCACGGCCAAGGATACTTTTTCAGAACAGAGTGAGGGACCATCCAATGTTTCGGTAATCGGTAGACGGAACAATTGTGACGTGGGACGGCCTGTTGGCGGGTTTTCCGTGATGGATACAACAACATCCATCGCATGTGGTGTTCGCCCTTGCTCGTCTTCCTGCATTTCTGTTTCAGAGACTTCGAGTTTTTGAACACGTGATACGGCAGCACCCAGCATCACGACATCTTCATTTCCATCACAATTCAAATCCAGACGTTCGCGTTCACCGAAACGCCAGAACACATCAGGATGATCTTCGGTTAATGCATTCATCCATCGCGGAAAACCGGATAGTTCGGACTGATTATCCTGATCTTCGTTATCGTAAGTGGCTTCCAAAAGCGCGGCGCGGTCTTCTGTCATACGCGCCTCACAGGAGAGTTCATAAATTTTCATCAGGCCTTCGGTTTCTACACGGCTTGATTCCCAAGCGCATTCGGCATCACGATAGGCGATCCATTGCGCCTGGATATCCCGCAAGATATTCAAATCTTCTTCTTCCAGTTCAGCTGTTACTTTTTCATAGGCTGTATTCAATCTTTCTTGAGCGGACGCGTGATGTTTGTTTACACAGTCCTGTAAAGCGGCCGTGCTATCCGCTTCGTCACAGTAAGCGATATGCGCGCTGATTTCCGCAGAGGCATTGGATGAGACCAGTAACATCAAAACAAACAAAAACAAAAATCGCATTTTTAGACCCTTGGAGCTCCCTTGGAAGCTTTATTGATTGTGAATTTTCCTATTTATACCCTATGACACAAAGCCAGAATAGAGGTATTGTAAATCAATTCACCTTAAGGAGTGCTAAAGATGCTCGACAGTTTTGTGAAACCCTACATCGATAAGCCCATCGCCACAGCCGGACAAAATCTGGTTGAAAAGCGCATCACATCCACACAAGTCACAATTGGCGGATTTGCCATTGGATTACTGGCCGCCTTTGCCGCTGGTATGCAGGCCTATGGGATCGGATTGATCCTGATGCTGATTAACCGTTTATCAGATGAACTGGATGATGCCGTGGCCGACGCATCGACACGCACACCGTTCGGCACTTATATCGATGTCATCACAAACATGGTTTTTTATGGCGCTGTTGTTTTGATGTTTGGTATGGGACAGGGACAAAATCTGGGCGCTGCTTTTGTTCTGTTCTGTTTCATGACAATGACATCGACATATTATGCTTCTGTCATTTTGGGTAGTAACCAAAATACCCCAACAACGGCCGGAAAATTGACCTTTTCGCCCGGATCGTTGATTGAAGGCACGGAAACAACAATCTATCTGATTTTGATTTTCCTGTTCCCGAGTGCGTTTGCGGCGTTATCTATGATTTTCGGATTTTTGTGCTTGGTCACGGCCGGTGGGCGGATTTATGCCACGATGCAGGATTTAAAAGAAACGCCTGCAAAAAAACCTGCTGAAAATAGTGAAGCGTCCGAAGAAGATAGCGTTTAAAGCTGGAATGCCTGTTGCTGTTGTTGGACTTGTGGCGCTGGATCACTGACAGCAAATCTGTTGCCTAGTTCTTCCATGTTATTCGAGAATCCGTCTATTATTCCGCCAATGCCGTCACTTGTCACGGCAGGGGCTTGATTAACTACAATATCAGGCGCCATGCTTGCGGTTTGTTGCAGGCTTTGAGATACCATGTTTGCTATATTTGCACCTTCCAGTTCGGTAACTTGTGCTCCTTCTAATGTTTCAGGCGCAACCGCATCAGGGGATACGGGATCTAAAGGCTTAATTTCCTGACCTGCGAAAGAAAACCCATTATTTCTAAAATCATCGACTTGCTGTTGTTGGTCAGGATTAAGCATATGAACCTCCGTCTTTTTCCGGAGTACCCATTTGTTCGCCGCCGTTCCATGTCGGGCCTTTCGGTGCCATGGTCATATCCGCAACCAGCATGCCCGGATGTTGTGCCGCGCTTACCGGCGTAACGGGCTGAGTTCGATCAATGTCTGTTCCGTTTTGTACTGCTTCACGTTGTTTCATGCCCTCATATTCACTGCGCGACATATCGCCAGGTATACCACCACGTGCTGCATCTTCGCGCATGATCTGTCCGACTTTTTCAATTGGTGCCTGAACCAAACGAGCCTGTGTCACCATGGTTGAACCCTGACTGACACCACCCATTCCACCAGGCCCTGCGGGCACTGCTGCCAATGTCGGGGCAAGAGCGGGAGCCGCTACCGGTGCTTGTGTTTGGCCGATGATCACAGAGTGATTCTGTCCTGTTTCAACAACACCTTTACCGCGTGGTGCAACACCGGCGCTGGATTCGTCTCCCGCGCCGCCCAATGCAAATCCAGTTGTTTCAATTTGGGAACCCGTTAAATTTTTTGTACCTTGCGGTGGTGCGTGACGATATACGCCAGGCTCTATGGACATTTCCTTGGCCTGAACATCAATCCCTTTGGCTTGTCCGGCGATAGCCTTATTCATTTCGCCGACACCCTTATCAGTACTCAAATCAATTCTTTGGCCTGCACCGACGACTTCACCGCCAGCACCTGCCAATTCCATGCGTGCTTCAGGGGCATTCTTCAGTGCCGCTACTTCGCGCGCCGCGCCAATAACCCGTAGAGAATAGTTGAATGGAGTTCGTAATAAGGAGAGCCTTCGCGTATCGGCAGGTTTTCGCGAAGTGAAGTAGCAGTTTGCACGGCAGCCTTTATAT
>JBCCLQ010000146.1:0-4573 GCA_039026795.1 Pseudomonadota bacterium | reverse complement strand
CGAACCAGTTCTACCGGACGGTTTTGGCTGACGAAGCGCGCGGGGTTTTTCAAGGCAAGGTGCACGTACACCAGATTGCCCAGAAAACAGATGGATATCAGCTATCCAACGCGCTTTTGCTGTCTCCGCTCGCGGAAATGGATACAAAGCCGGAATTGGAAATCTATGCCGACGATGTGAAATGCTCACACGGTGCAACGACCGGTCAGCTTGACGAAGAGCCGCTTTTTTATATGCAGGCGCGCGGAATACCGAAGGATCAGTCGCGGATGTTACTCAATCAGGCGTTTTTGGGTGAGGTTTTGGATAAAATCGGGGATGAAGCTGTGAAAACGCAATGTGAACAACAGATACAGGAGTGGCTGCATGAGCATGCCACTAGCTAAAGAGGGGCTTAAAGGAAACGATATGGTGGATATATCTGTTTACCGCTCTGATTTTCCCGTTTTATCCAAAGAGATGAACGGTAAGCCCGTAATATATCTGGATACGGGCGCGAGTGCGCAAAAACCGCAGCAGGTTCTGGATGCGATGAGCGAAATTCTAAGTTCTCATTATTCAAATGTTCACAGGGGTTTATATAATTTTTCTCAAGTGAATACTGAAGCGTTTGAAGGCGTACGTACAAAAGTAGCGAGATTTATCAGCGCGCCGAGTGATCAGGAAATCGTTTTCACCAAAAATACGACTGAAGCCATCAATCTGGTCGCTGAAAGCTGGGGGCGTACGTTCCTGAAAGAGGGCGATGAGATCATTATTTCCGAGATGGAACATCACGCGAATATCGTCCCTTGGCAGCTTTTGGAAGCCGGAACAGGGGTAAAAGTACGCGTTATTCCCGTTTTGGACAACGGAGAGTTGGATTTAGAAGACTTTGAGAGACTTTTGAGCGACAAAACACGCTTTTTAGCGATTGTTCATACCTCTAACTCACTTGGAACGATCAATCCTATTCAAAAGATGATCAAAACAGCGAAAGCGTTCAGTTCGGACATCATGACATTGGTGGACGGATCGCAGGCTGCTGTGCACGGTGCCGTTGATGTGCAGGAGCTGGGTTGTGATTTCTTTGTTTTCACAGGCCATAAGCTATATGGACCGAATGGCGTTGGATGTCTGTGGGGCAAATACGACATTCTGAATCAAATGCCGCCTTATCAAGGTGGTGGGGACATGATTGATACGGTGAGTTTTAGTGGCACGACTTTTAAAGCGCCGCCCGCACGTTTTGAGGCCGGGACTCCGGCCATCGTGGAGGTCATTGGACTAGGCGCGGCGATTGATTATGTCAGTGAAATCGGCATGGAGAATATCGCGGCGCATGAAAAAGGGTTACTGGATTACGCCATGACAAGTCTGAACGAGATTGAGGGGCTGAATTTTTATGGCACGGCGCAGAATAAAGCCGGGATTGTGTCATTCACGGCCGATTGGGCACACCCAAGTGATATGGCGATGATTTTGGACCAGCAGGGTGTGGCCATTCGAACCGGCCATCATTGCTGCATGCCGCTGATGGAGCGTTTTGGTGTGGATGCGACAGCGCGGATGTCGCTGGGGCTTTATAACAACCGCGATGATATTGATGGATTTGTGAGCGCGCTGTCGAAAGCCAAGGAGATGCTGAGCTGATGGATCAGGTGGCAGATAAAGAGATGGTTGAAAACGCAGTCGGTGAGCAATATGACGAGTTGGCCGAACCGGCGAATATCGAACTGAGTGAGCACAAGTTAACGCCATTGATTGTGGCGGCTTTGCGCGAGATTTATGACCCGGAGATTCCGGTGAATATTTACGAGCTTGGATTGATTTATAAAGTCGATGTTTCGGATAAAGACGGCGTTTCGGACGTGTATGTTGAAATGACATTGACGTCACCCGGTTGTCCCGTGGCGCAAGAAATGCCCGGATGGGTGCAGGGCGCGATCATGCCGATTGATGGTGTCGGCGGCGTTGAGGTAGATATTGTTTGGGATCCGACATGGGATCCGTCGATGATGGCTGAAACGGCGAAATTACAATTGAATATGTTTACGTGAGATGTGTGATGGAACCAGTCACAATTACAAAAGCTGCTGAAAAAGCGATTATCGAGAAAACATCGTTGAATGATGACGCCGTTGGTTTGCGTTTGAAAGTCGATTCAACCGGATGCTCAGGTCATGCCTATGTGATGGAACACGTCATGGAAGAAGATTTGGGCTCCGATGATAAGTTCGAGAGTGGGGCGGCTGTGCTCTATATTCCCAAAATTCACAGTTGGATGTTGTTTGGTACTGAAATCGATTATGAAGTTTCGGATATGCAATCCGGTTTTACGTTTACCAACCCCAATGAAGCGGGGCGCTGTGGTTGTGGTGAAAGCTTTTCAGTCGAACGTCCTGATAGTTAAAAAGTTCCCAGAAACAACAAAGGGCCTCAAATGAGGCCCGCTTGGAAAATTTATAAATGATGTTTAGCGTGCGGCTCTTGGAGCTGCTGATACACCTTTTGCACGTTGCATTGTTGGTGTTGGCAAGTGACTCTTACCCATAGCATCTAAATTTTGAGCCATGGCACCAGGCAATACTGGTCTAAGCCTTGCTGTTGTTCCAGCCGATGCTTGTCTAAATGCGCTCATGTTTCCTACCTACCCTTTCTTACGAGTTTGTTTCTACATATATTTCTGCGGTCTCTTCGTTACTCAATCCGCTCACATATGCTTTATAAATCATACTATGCCCTTGTTTTTTGATTTCGTCAAGTAAAATCGAGTAATAATCGGTCTTTTCAAGTTCATGTACGACTCTGCACATGTGAGTTATAGCATCAAGGTTCTTTGCATGTAGTATAGCTGCGTGATTTAGTACACTTTCGTTTTCATCGGGCGCTCGGAACCCAAGTAAATGTTGCTCTGCTTCGCGTAATCCCTTGCACATATCAAGTAAAAGTTTTGGTGAATACTTGTTTAGGCTCGCTGGGGCTGACAAAAAGACCGCTCCTGCGTCAGGAACGAATCCAGTGACCATTTTTGCCTTTAGAATACGTACAGGAACGTTGAAATGCTCAGAAACCTCCACCAAATGAGAGCCCATAAAGCATTGACGCATGACTTCTTTAATTTCTTTGAGGATTTGTTCAGCATAAGGATGCTCATAATTTATGGCATTTTCCTTTGTGCCCATATCACCAAAGGCGCCTTGCAGGTTTGAATCGTCGTTTTCAGTCATGTTTTTCGTCTTCCCGTTACACTTAAGTTACTGATTCTATTAGGTTATCGTCAAAAAGCTGGTTCCAGATCATTTTCTGATCAATGATTTTTACGCGCCCTGAGCTTTGTTTTACCTCAATATTGGCGCGATTTACCTGTCCTTCGACGTATAATTCGGCTGTGATAGAAAAAACACCGTTATTTGGGTCAAAAGACGTAATTGGTGATTCGTGATTCGCGATAATGGCATTAATCGTATTATCGTCCAGAGAATCGAAAAGCGGCATATCCTGAGGGTTTTGGATGAAATAGCACTCTTCACCATCCTCCAGACCTACATTTTCGAAGTAAAAAGACAGGTAATCGAGCACGTTTTTCTCGGTCAAATTGAGCTGCCCTTTGTCATTGACCGCAAAAATAGGGTCCACAGAGCCGTCCATGAAGTGAAAAAACGAGCCGTCACCCAGATAAACGAAGGTAAAAGAGGGGAGTGAGGCGTAATTTGTGACCTTAAAAGCCTTATATTCCTTGTAGAATGGCAAGAGTGAGCTTTCCACTTCTGAGGTCGCAGGTGAGAATAAGCCGGGCTCGGCAGCGGATTTCACGCTTTCGAGAACAGCCTGAGTGTGCTCACGGTCTAAACGACGCCAATGCATTCTTTAAAAACGACCTTCATTTATGGCCTGCTTATGGATGCAGGCTTTAAGTTTTTGTTAACAAATTCTTGAGAGATATGATATCAAATTTTGAAATGAAGATGCAAATTTAGGCCGCATCGCGATTTTTTGGTCCTTCCAAAGCTTTGCTCAGAGCCGTGTTTAGGAGTTCGCTAGCATTTTCAGTCTTATGCGCGTGTTCGGAAATATGACGTTTCCAGGCCTTCGCGCCGGGCTGACCTGAGAACAATCCGAGCATGTGACGCGTTACGGACTTGAGGGGGGTATCAAAATCGCGTTGTTGGCGCTCAATATAGGGAATCATCGCCTGTACAACCGTTTCGCGCTGCAAAATAGAGGTGTTTTTGAAGATGTTTTGTTCAATATCAGCGAGAAAGTAGGGGGTTTGGTAGGCTTTTCGGCCGATCATAACGCCTTCAAAGGTCTTGCAATGTGCCTGTACGTCTTCCATTTCGGCGATTCCACCGTTCAAAATGATGTTGAGATGCGGAAATTCGGTTTTCATTTGCGCTACTAAATCATAACGCAGGGGCGGGACAGAGCGATTTTCTTTCGGCGATAAGCCTTCCAGAATCGCTTTTCGTGCATGGATGATGAAGGTATCACAGCCCGCATCTGAGACAGTTTGTAGAAATGAGCGCAAAAAAGGCTCATCATCGACATCATCGGGATTGATGATAATTTAGTTATGTCATGTGACAAACCT
>JBCCLQ010000145.1:0-4594 GCA_039026795.1 Pseudomonadota bacterium | reverse complement strand
GGCCGGGATATTGGGGCGCGGTGTGACCCAGTGTGTTTCTTACAGAGTAAGAAACACAGCTAGCGGGGGTGTAGCCACGCGCGGATTTTTAAGGGGGCATGATGGACATCTATGCCTCTGATCCAAAAGGCTCTGATAAAGACCGCGTTGAACTCGCCCGGATCGCCATTGCTGAGAATGGCGGTCAAATCATTGGTGCCAACGCGCAAGACAAAGAACGCCGAGACGATATCAAACGCAAGCATGAACAACGAGCATTTTTAGAGCGCGTCACGGAACTCCAGAAACGCTTGCGCGATCCAGCATATAACGCCGCATGGATTGCCGCTGGGAACGCTATTGACCGCGCCCAAGCTGCGATTGATCAAGCTTATGAAGACGCGGAAATTCAGCGTGAGGCGTTAGAGCGCAACGCAGCCACTCTTGAAGATGGGCGGTTAGTCTTTGTGCGAGATGACGGCCTTGGTGAAACACAATCAGGCGAGGTTATCTCTGCACCAGATATGGCCAAGGCGCATGTTCCAGATAACGCCACAACAATTGAGCAATGGCGTGAATATCAAAAGACCATAAAGACGCTCGGCGATAATTCAGACGCCCTTGATAAAATGCGCACAAAGCGAACCGATCCAAATGATCCGCCATCTCTAGAAGATTTAGAAGACATGATGAAAAAAGCCGAAGCGCTTGAAAACGCTCCGGCTCAAACTGTTCTAAGCGGTCAAGTCACTAGTGATATTAGCGCCTTGATGACTCAAAACGCTGACGCGCCAAAGCCGCTCTAGCCTCACTTTCACTCACGGGGTTATTATCTTGATCAAACCAGTTGCCATTCGCATCTCCAAAAATTGCTTTGCCGTTTGGCAGTTTAGGAGCTTTGGCTAAGATTGCGGCTATCTCAGCTTCATTCTGGGCCTTTGTAGCGTCGATTTTGGCTTGCGCTGCATTGATCTTATCGCTGGCTTTGAACCAAGCGGCGCGATATTCAGCATCGTTCAGGATCAGATCGCAGAGCTTTGAATCATTTTGCGGACAGACTAGCCGCGCCCGCTCAATAAGCGGCTTGCCAGCGCTGGCTTTCACGCGCGCCTCAATATTATCTGCAGACTGGCCAAGCGCTGAATGTGGATAAGTTGCCAATACTCCAATCAGGATAATTGAAGCGCGGTTGTGTTTTACTGTATTCAGAAGGGATCGGTTTTGAAAACCGAATACAAATTGGAGGTAAATATGAAGTTTAATTTGAAAGGTCAGGACTTACAGGCTATTCAGCCGAACATCGCAACAACGGAGTTCTCTCATGCGCCGCGCTCAAAACCGATCCCTTTTGATCGGGTTATGGAGGCGCTATGAGCAGAACAAAACCCCAGAAAACCAAACCGAAACGTATCGGTTATGCCCGGTGCTCAACCAACAAGCAGACCACGTTCCAGCATACCGATTTGCTGACGCGAAATGGCTGCGATCACATCTTTCTGGACGAAGCCGTATCGGCCACCGTTGCAAACCGTGCAGGTCTACAAGGCGCACGAGCAGCGCTGAAATCTGGTGATGTCTTTGTTGTTCCAGCAATAGACCGAGCCTTCAGGTCGACGCTCGAAGGTATACAGTTTCTCGATCAGCTTCATGCAGACGGAATTGCCTTTGAATCGATCTTTCAACGGATCGATACGCGCACCCCGGAAGGGCGCAAATGGTTTATTGATATGGTCAATAACGCTGAATATGAGCGCGCGATTATTTCCCGCCGCACAAAAGAGAAAATGGCCGCTGCCATCGCGCGCGGCAAACATTGCGGAAGACCCTACGCCCTCACAGAATGGAAAGTTCGCCGGGCTTACAGCCGCATCATGGAGCGCGGTGAAAGCCTGTCTGATAATGCGCGGCGCTACCGTGTATCGGTTCTTACCCTTCGGCGCAGCTTCAAGCGTTGGGGGTTGGCACTATGAGCAGCAGACCCGCAGATGATGAGATTATTGATCTTATGATCGACGCTATGGCGGAGTTGGAAAGCAGCGAACATCGCAGCAGAGAATTACGTGCGCGACTTGCGGTGCTGTCCAATACTATCGCGCAAAAGCAAAAATGATCCTTTTTCAATTATAATCGGTGGATACCAGCGTACAAATCAAGCTATCCTTGCTGCATGACACAACCAAAGCCATCAAATCAAAGGCCTTTAAAGCGAGGCGAAAGGCATCATTGGTGGCCATGTTCTTTGTCTCAATTTTGGACGGATGAAAATGGTATGATCGGCCGAATAACAAATACTGGTTCGACCCAGCGCATACGTCCTAAAAAGCTCGCTAGAATATCGGATGGTCATAACGTGATCCATGAAGTTCCAACCGTCTGGGACCAAACATTTGAACAAGAATATGATCAGGCCGATAGCGGTTTTCCAAGATTGGTTGAATGGCTTTCCGATTTGGCGGCCCCAAGACCCATTTCAGGTAGGATGCCTGTATATGAACCAAGAAACATTTCAGACGCAGTTATAGACTTATTTGCTCAAGGCTTAGCCTCGCTCGCCCTGAGATCGCCTCGCTATAGGGATTACGCAGTATCTCTTGCTATTCGTTTGCGGGGACCTTTAGAAAAAGCAGAGCGAAAGAAAATTACGAATATCAATATTCGCGGCAAGCAGGCTGATCTCGCTAAAGTATTAAAGCGCAACTCAAAGGTTGCTGTTTATTTTTCTCCTCAGGGCGAGTTTATTTATGGTGATGGGTTTTATCAAACTGTGCCGGTGTCAGATGTCGATCAATCACCCGGACTTCGTATTCTTGTGCCCGTTACGCCGCAATACGCAGTATTTCTAGTATGTCCGTCAAAATATAGAATTGACCCAAAGTTTGTGATCAGTTCAGCTTCATCCGAAGTGGTCAAATTGATAAATGACACAATGCAGATTTACTCTGGTTTTGAGTTATTTTTCAAAGGGTCAACTCCGCAGCTTTCCGAGCATTTTCGAGCAGGGAAGTATCTATCTTATAATGAGCCTGACCCGATACAAAATTTATCTTACACTATACCTGGCGTAATACGCTCCAAAGTTTATCGCGCAGGGTTCTAGACAAAGTTTAATTGCTATAGGTATCCGATTTATGGTGATCGCGTTTATGCGTTCCGCAAGCTGTGGGCTGTTACACAGCGCCGCTACTCGTCAGGCTAAAGCCTGCCTCGGCAAGGAAAACCCGCTGCGCGTTTTCCGTTGCATCCTTTCCGACTTTATAAGACTGATTCAATTTTTAAGTCCGCACGCATATTTCTGGCTGCAGCTACTCATTTTCTGTGGAAGTTTCAGGATCTTATTCAGTTAATGGAAGTGGCAGTTGCACAGAGCCCTTGTGATCCCCAGTGTCTGCAAATAAATCAGATACAGGACGTCCGAACTCTTCTTCAAATTCTTCTTCGGTGAGCATTAGTTCTTGCCCGGAAATGTTCCTTAAATAGTCTTCAAAAATCACGTCACCATTTTCATGGTCAACTAATTCTGATGTGCTCTCTTTTTTGAAAACGACCTTTGCAGCTATAACATTATGTTTCGGATGTCGTCGAAAAACCATAGCATCAAGGTTCTCACTGCCGTCTATTGGCCGATGCATTGCAATAATCATTGGAAAGTTACTTTTTGTGCTATCTGCCATAATCAGCACAAAGCCACCTTGTGGTAATGCCGTACCATTAAACTTGCTTATTTGAGTTACGCCTTTTTCTTTAAAATCAGGATAGGGGATTGCATCCATGTACCGGACATTTCCAGTTGTTGGATTGTAGCCTTCAATGAAAGCAAAACCTGAAACAACGGGCCTATCAGACTTTTCTTTGCGGTCCCCTGTTCGATATCGTGCAAACTTGTATACACCTTTGATTGCTGGGCCTAGGTCACGTATAGCTTGACGTTTCAATTTTTGTTCTAGGGAAGGGAAAATTTTCCCGTAGGCATCAATGATAGGATATCTAGGGGAACGCCACCAATCATCTTCGCTAAATTCAGGAGAATTTACCCATAAGTGTTTGAAGTGCTGAAGAAGTCGACCACCCTCGAACGAGTGTATTGAGTACTTCCTGTGAGGGCCGAAAGCGGCCTCATAGTTTTGGATATAAAAACCTACATATATGTCGTCATCAATTATGTATAACGGTGTGCTGGGCATATTGTTATGAAGTTTAAGCAATGTGCCTAACGATCTACCAGACCTGGCCGAAGCGGCTCTCAAAGCCCGAATACATGTTTCTAGGCCTGTATGAAAATCACCTATCTCCATGTCCAAAGATTTGGCTCTATGAGGCAAAAATGGTGAACTCATAGACATTAGTGAGATGCGAACATCATCGCATTGCATTAAGAGATCGGCTATCTCGGAAATACGAGGAATGTATGTATTAGATATCCAGCATCGTTTAGCAGTTTTTAATCTACGAGCCAGATAGGCCATAGAAACGTGCGGAGCCTCACCTAGCGCATCGGCTAGCGCTGCTAAACGCATACTCATCTCTTCATCTTGAAAATCGTGCTCAATGCAAATATTGAGAGCTTTGTTGTAGAGCGGTCGTATATGCTTTTTGGAGGCTCCACGGCATGCGCTGG